>JBCCJB010000175.1:0-8368 GCA_039028015.1 Planctomycetota bacterium | reverse complement strand
GTGCAATCAGCTTGATCGCCTGCAAGGATCGCTCGGAATCATCATGAGCTCCTTTCGAACCACACTGGCGATCGTCGTCCTGTGGGGATTGCCTTCAGCAGGCCAAGACCATTGGCCGAGCTTTCGCAATGGCGGCAGTTCCGTTACGACCGCCGACGGACCACCACTGCGATGGTCGCCCGAAAGTGGTATCGCCTGGCAAGTTGACTTGCCAGGCTACGGGCAATCCTCGCCGGTAATCTGGAACAAAACCGCGTACCTAACATCCAGCGATGGTCCCTGGCAGCAACGCTTGCTTGTGCACGCGATTGAGACCACCACCGGTGATCTCAAATGGACGCGAGCGATCGAAGCAACATCCAAAGTCGAGAATTACTTTCGCAACAGTCGAGCCGCACCCACCTGTGTCGTCGATGATCATCGCGTGATCTCATTTTTTGCCAGTGGCGATGTGACTTCACTGGACCATGATGGCAACCTGATTTGGTCGACATCGTTGGTCCAGCAATTTGGGGCCATCAACAATGAACGCGGGGCGGCCAGTTCGCTTGCACAAGATAAAGCTCATGTCTTTGTTTTGGTCGATCATGATGGCCCGTCATACATCGTCGCCCTCGACAAAACTGATGGTCGTGTCGCGTGGAAACGAGATCGCGGGCATCGAGTGCCATCGTGGGCGTCGCCCGTGGTCGTCGGCCAGAATGATCCCGCGACCCTCGTTGTGAGCTCCGCCGATTCCGTCGCGGCCTACCACGCTGGCACGGGTGATCTTCTCTGGGAACGTGATCAATTTGTCGGCAACCATATCGCGTCGGCAACGGTCTCGGACCAAACGGTCTATACGGGATCGTCTCAAATGTTTCACCAACGCAATGTCGACGAAACCGAAATCGCGGGTTCGAACTGCCGTATCGATCTGAACGGCGATCAACATCACATTCGGTGGGGCGCTGACAAAGCCAATGCCTACTACGCGTCGCCGCTAGCCTTTGCCAACTACGTGTACTACGTCAACAAAGTTGGCATCCTCTACTGCGTGCGGGCGGAAACGGGTCAACAGGTGTTCGCAAAGCGCATCGGCAATCCCTGTTGGGCATCACCCATCGGTATAACGACTCCAGCGGGCGACCGATATGTTTATTTGTTTACCAAGAATGGGTTCACCCTCGTGCTGCGTCCCGGTGATGATTACGACCAACTTTCGCGCAATCAGCTATGGGATACGGAAGCCATGCGAGACGCCGCCGCTGCCGCCAAACAGACGCGTTATGCGAATTCGGTGCCCGCCGATGAAGCGCCGCCCAAGTCGGGTCCCGAAGCGATTTTCACTGCGATGCCCGAAGCCGCGTTGCACAGTCTGTTCTCATATAACGACCCCACCGTTTATGGCGTCGCGTTTGGGTGCAATTGTTTGTTCATCCGAACGGGTCAGCAACTCTTCTGCGTGACTGGACAATCATCGACTGATGAATCACAAGCACTTGGCGATTGATTGACTCAGCGACTTTGGATTGGTTCGGAAATTACGTTGACGTGTTTCTTGCGAATCACGACGCCAGAGCGTGCCGGCCACAGTGAAAATGCCGAACTTATTTCAGAACAGATCCCTGATCCTTGACGTCGGTATCCCACGTCCCAACCCGCAGCGTAATCGTCGTCGGTTCCGTCAGCGAGACGTTTGCGAGTCGAATGTAGCCGCCGGCGGCCGCACGGATTTGATGCTCACCCAGAAACGCACGAAGCTTGATCGTGCCAGCTGAATCCGTGCGGAGTGTCTCCCTGGTCCACCACTGATCAAGGGTCAAATCACGCCATGTCAAACCATTGGGCTTGAGCGACCAATCGGTTCGCATCATCGCTCCATTGGGTCGCCACATATCGCCCTGCCAAAAACCCCACGTGGTGATTCCGGTTGTCGCAGGATGGGCAAAAATCGCGGTCAGAAAATCACGCGTGAAAATGGCCTGCGTCTCTTCGTCTCGGCTGTCAATATCAAATTCGGTGATCTCAATGGGCAAGCCTTCTTCGGCAAGCTGATCGAGAATTGACCAGACTTCTGGCATCGAAATCAAATTGGTTTGAAAGTGCCCCTGCACCCCCAAGCCTTCAATGTTGCCACCATCACGTCGAATGGTCCGGGCATGATCCACAAATGTCGTCAGGTTCGATGCACGTTGTGATCCGCCTGTCAGGATTCCATATTCGTTGAGAAACCATATCGCGTCAGGTTGGGCTTCACTGGCGAGATTGAACACGCGAGCGTGATAGGGAAATCCCAGCACATCACCGATCAGCGTACCATCTCGGAGCTCGTTGAGCCCATCCCACACGGCGGCGTTGAGTGTTCTTGTTCTGCGAAGTGTTTCGCTGATTGCCAATTCAATTTCACGTCGGAACGCGACCGGATCCGATTTGAGTGCCTTAACGCGATCCGGAATGTACTTGGAGTAAAGCAACACGTGATTTTTGAGTTCAAAACCGGCTTGATAGGCCCATTCCGCAGTCGCGTCAGCACGCACGAGACCCACCGGCTGATCCGTGCCCCAGTCGGCCCAGTACCGAGGCAGAGTGACTCGATTGAACCACGCTTCCGTTGTCTCGCGAAACCGGGTGGCATCATCGGTATCGCCAATCGGCGCATCTCCAACAAATGTTCCAAATGCATACGCATGACGCTGCTGTTGAATGTCGACGCTTGCGTTAACGATTGGTTTTCCAAACGCGTTCACAACACGCACGGTCAGATCAGTTTGCCGATGCTGGGCAATCCGTCGCCTTGCCTCCGCATGCCACGATTCGCTGGCGGGAACATAGTGAAGGGGCGCCACAGGCCACTGATCTTCTGGAAGTGACCCTAATGATGCCAAACGCACCGAACGAAGTTCGATGACTTGCCGCTGCGTGGCCATTTGGATGGAGGCGTAAATCTGATCTCCATCAAAATCACGATCAGCCGCGAGACAAATGACATAGTCTTGCCAGTTGGCAGGCACTTCGATGGATCGAAATCCATTTGTGGCGGTAATGGGCACGTATGGATCGTTCTTGGCCATATGAACATTGAGTGTCCCGACGGGCTGCTCAATGAACTGATCATTGGGCCCCTCAACACATCGTGCCGAAAACGAAAGGCTGAATGCTTCGCCGGCTTTGACCGAGGAAGGCATCGGAGATGTTTGCATCTGAATCGACCACGGCTCCGTGGATTCATCGCTTGACCTCACGATCACCATGTCGTCCAGTCGCTCAATCGTGCCAGCTTCCGCGCGTGCTTCGATGCGAAAGTCTTTCGTTGTGGCGATGGTCGCGCCATCGGCCATGACAACGCTTGTCCACACAACGAACGCAAAAGCCGTGACCAAAACGATCACCGCCCTAAACACCTCGGACCAAGACGACGATTCATCGGCAGCAGTTCGAAGCTGCCGATATTGCACGCTTGAAAACAAAGCAGTCTTCGATTCTGGTCGCGGTTGCAGCATCGTCGTTCGTTTCAACAAGGTGGCGCAAGATGTCTCAATCCCGGTGCAAATATATGCGAAACAGACCGAGCGACGTATCGAAACGCGCTCGTTCACCTTGATGGTGCTATCACCAAATCGCAATAGTCAGGACGCTCGGCAACCGTTTGATGCTGCACGCGTTGCTCGATCCGGTCGTTTCGCACGACAAAGGTTCCGGACATTTGAAAACCATCACCTCCCAATGGCCCGACCGCATGACGACCAAGAATGGCAGCTGAAAAGCCCCTTAGCCAAACACTCGGACCAAACAACTGGCCGAGACGACCGCGGGGAAGGTCGTAGGTGCGATAAAGCTTGCAGTCGGGATCGCTGATGCGGTGAACGTCGCTCAGTTTGTAATGATCGAAGTTACGGTTCGTCGCGTCGTTTTCCACGCCCATATGAACCAACACGATCGTGGCGTGTTGTTCGATTGATTGACGCTGCTGCTGAACATCCGCAAGGGCTTCGCGGCAAAACGTGCAACCCGAATGACGCAAGAACAAAAGCAACACATTGCGATCATGGTTTAATTCCGCCAGCGTGTTGCCGTGCTGTGTCATCACCGAAGCATTGGCATCAGCAATGTTTCTATATCGGGAGTTACTATCGGGTTGATTCCAGTTTTTGAATGCAGCGTAAAGAATGCCCGCAAAAGGAATGATCCAAATCAAGTCATTGGTAACGTTCAACCAGAGCCACGAAGCCGGGAAGCGACCGACCGTTTGCTCGGGGATGAAAAGCACATTCTGCAACATCCCAATCGGCCCGAGGACTTTGCCCAGGAAGCCCACCAACACAATCGGCCAATGACGGATCGGATCGGTGCCTGCGACGGCGTAACCAATGCCATAGACACCGACAATCATGCCAACGCATTGCCAGATCCCGGGATAGGTTGGCTCGGGGATGCCCGTCCAGCGAAACATGTCCATCGGACGGGTGATCACCCACGTGCCCCACAAAAGGTTGTACGCACCGGCCGCGTACAGGGTCCATGTCATCCACGGCTGATTGGGGGAGTTTGACATCGCTGCAAGTGGTTTCAAAAGAGGCATTCCGCTATCACTTCATCCTATCGTCAAGGCGATCCTGGTCTGCAACGATGCCCGCCGTCGGATGCCGCGTTCGGACATCCTGCGTTGTCTTCAACAAGATTCTCATCATGCGTTTGATTCGGTTACTGCAAGACCTCAAATCACAGCCCATCGACGCGATTCTGATCACCAACGAAACCAACGTCCGGTATTTGACGGGGTTTACCGGTGACAGCTCATGGCTGCTCGTTTCGCAGGACGACACCGTGATCATGTCCGATCGGCGTTACGAAACTCAGATTGCCAAACAGTGTCCTGACCTGCTGGCCGCCATACGACCACCCGACCAAAAACTCACGGAGCTTCTGACCGAGGTCATCCTCGAAAAGCCTTTTCAGCAAATCGGATTCGAAGCCGACCACGTTTCCATCGCGACTCTGGAAATCTGGCAGCAATCATCACCCAACATCACATGGACATCGACCAGCGATGTGGTCGAAACGCTCCGCAGCATCAAAGACGATGAGGAACTTGCAACGATCCGCCGCGCGATCTCGATCGCGGAGCGAGCTTTCATCAGCGCCACACATCGCATGCACCCGAGAATGACCGAGCGTGAACTGGCGTTGGAGATCGAAGTGGTCATGCGTCAGATTGGCGCCTCTGCCGTGGGCTTTGATCCCATCGTGGGAGCACATCCCAACGGCGCTTTACCGCACTACCAACCCGGTGATGTGGCTCTGGGCGACTGCCCGACCCTTTTGATCGACTGGGGTGCTCGCGTTGATGGTTACTGCAGCGACCTCACGCGAACGTTACATCGAGCTAGTGCCCCCAATCCATCAATGAAACGATTCGCCGACGCCTACCAAGCTGTCCTGGAATCACAGCAAGCGGCAATCGACGTCATTCGCGATGGGATCGATGCGTGTGAAGTGGACGCCGCCGCTCGGCAATACCTTGATCGTGCCGGGTTGGGTGAGGCATTCAAACACGGCCTGGGGCACGGATTCGGCCTTCAAATCCACGAGTCGCCCCGGCTCAGTCCGATGTCCACCGGGCCACTCAAGTCGGGAATGGTCATCACGGTTGAACCCGGCGTCTATTTCGAGGGTGAGTTTGGCATTCGGATTGAGGACGATATCGTCGTTACCGACACCGGTTGCGAAGTGCTTTCCAGTTTGCCCAAGGGTCTCGAAGACTGTCGTTTGTTGATGTAAAACGTGCGGCCCGTTGGCATTGCCACGCTGATTGTCTCGTTGTTTTCGCCCCTGAGCCCCTCATGAGTTCCGATTCACCCCAAGGCGGTGATGTGTTTGACATCGATCGTATTCGACAGATTGTCGAATTGATGGAGCAACACGAACTGAGCGAGGTGGACCTCCAACAAGCCGACGATCGAATCCGACTGACGCGAGGTGTGGCCGTTCCTGTCGCACCGGTGGCCCAGGCCGTTCCGGTTGCGGCACCCGCGCCGCCACCATCGACACCACAGCCAACCGCGGCACCTGCACCCGCGGCCGAAGCAACCGCATCAGGCGACATTCCAGGAACCATCACCATCAATTCACCGATGGTTGGAACGTTTTATTCCAAACCGAATCCTGAATCGCCCTCGTTCGTCGATGTGGGGCAAAGCATTCACAATGACACGGTGGTCTGCATCATTGAAGCCATGAAGGTCTTCAACGAAATCCCAGCGGAATGCTCTGGAAAGGTGGTGGAAGTACTCGCGAAAGACCAACAGGCCGTTGACTTTGGTATGCCGCTCTTTCGCGTCCAGGTGGATGGGTGACCATGTTCAAGCGCGTCCTCATCGCCAACCGCGGCGAAATCGCGTTGCGCGTTATCCGCGCCTGCCGCGAAATGGGCATCGAGTCCGTTGCGGTCTTCAGCGAAGCTGATCGCGAATCAATGCACGTTCGCTTGGCGGATCGCGCGCTCTGCGTGGGACCACCTCGCGGCACCGACAGCTATTTAAAAGTTGACCAAATCATCGCCGCAGCGGAGGTCGCCGATGTTGACGCGATTCATCCGGGTTACGGCTTTCTGGCTGAAAATGCTCAGTTCAATGAAGCGTGCCGCAGCAGCGGGTTCGAATTCATCGGACCATCACCGACAGCAATGGAACAATTGGGCGATAAGAACACAGCTCGATCCATGGCCATCAAACAACAAGTCCCAGTGGTGCCGGGAAGTGATGGATTGATTGCGGACTTTGATCGAGCCGGTGACGTGGCTGCTGAGATCGGATTCCCCGTTCTCATCAAAGCAACCGCGGGCGGCGGCGGCAAGGGAATGCGCGTGGCCGAAACGCCCGATGTCCTGAAGTCGCAACTTGAAGCCGCGCGCAATGAAGCCATGGCAGCCTTCGGTAATGGCGGTGTGTATCTGGAAAAGTTTGTTCAACAGCCGCGCCATATCGAGGTGCAGGTCATTGCCGATTCGCATGGCAACGTTTGCCACTTGTTTGAGCGTGATTGCAGCGTCCAGCGACGACACCAGAAATTAGTGGAAGAGGCGCCCAGTCCCGATCTGCCACCAGAAGCCCGCGATGCCATCTGCCAAGCAGCTGTGCGGATGATTGCGGGAGCGAGTTATGTCGGTGCGGGGACGGTCGAATTCATTGTTGATAAGAACTACGATTTTTACTTTATCGAAGTTAACGCACGAATTCAGGTGGAACATCCGGTTTCCGAATTGGTGACGGGCGTTGACTTGATTCAAGAACAAATTCGCGTCGCAGCCGGCGAGCCTCTGTCGTTCAAGCAAGGTGATTTGGTTTGCGATGGTGTTGCCATCGAATGCCGTATCAATGCCGAAGATGCGGCCAGGAATTTTCAGCCCTGTCCCGGCAAGATTCAATCGATGTTCGCCCCGGGCGGACTCGGCGTGCGATTCGACTCACATGCCACAACAGGCTATGTGGTGCCTCCGTATTACGATTCGATGATTGGTAAATTGATCGTCCATCGGCCCACACGTGACTTAGCGATCGCCACGATGAAGCGGGCGCTCAATGAATTGCAGATTGATGGGATTCGCACAACGGTGCCGTTTCATCACTGGATCCTCAATGATCCAGCGTTCTTGGATGGCAGCGTCGACACAAAGTACGTTGACCGTGTCTTTTCACCCGATGTTCTGGGCTGAATTAGGAACGGGCAATCGCAGCATTACTCAGTTTCAAGCGCAGGTGAATTGGTTTTAATACGTGGCCAACTCATCATGCATAAGATCACTAGCCCGATTGCGAGCACGACGCCGTTGAGGCTGGTGAATACCTTGACCCAGTGAGTCGCCACGTCGAATCGCAATAAAAACAAACGAGTGGACAGGTAATTCATCGCTGGGAATGCTAGCAGACCAGCCAAACCAAACCTCACCCACCAAGGCCGATCACGCCAGTCGGAAATTCTGCCCGCGATTAAAGCCGCAATCGGGACCGTCAATAACAGTGAGTCGTAGGACTGGTGATAAAGACTGACCAACACGGTCGTCAGCAGCACTGCTCCGCTGAGCCCACCGAGATTCCCGTCCGATATACCGGTTTCCTTCGGATTGACGTCGTGGATCGCGTCCAAGCGTGCGGAACCTAAGTCGCGATGTCGGCGACGCCATAAAATCCACATTGGCACGGGCAAAAAGGCAAACATGGTTAGCAAATGCGGCAAATCACCCGGATCTTCACCGCGCCATTTCGCGATGATGGCAAAAAGATCTAAGCGAGTCCAAGAAAAGACCGGCGACTCATCCTCCATCGACCGGTGCACGGCTTGGGTTTGCACAATCTGATCAGCAAGCACTGACGTACCGCGAATCAAATCG
>JBCCJB010000174.1:0-8371 GCA_039028015.1 Planctomycetota bacterium | reverse complement strand
AACATCGTGATGGCATTTGCCGACGACTGGGGTTATTACGCGAGCGCCTATGGCAAGCTATCGCCTGGTGGTGTCAACGACGTGATCTCAACGCCCAACTTTGATTCGATCGCAAACGATGGCGTCTTATTTACCAATGCGTTTGTGAGCGCGCCCTCGTGCACACCGTGCCGTAGTTCGTTGATGAGTGGGCAACCATTTTATCGTTGTCGCACCGCATCGATCCTATCGGGCGCGAAATGGGATTTCTCGCTGCCAGCGTATCCGCTGCTGCTTGAAGAAAGTGGTTACCGCATTGGTCACACCTACAAAGTTTGGTCACCCGGTTCGCCGGGCAATGCACCTCACGGCGGTCATCGAACCGCTTTCAACCAATCCGGCTTTCGATTCAATCGCTTTTCCCAGTTCGCGATGAGCCATGATGATCCGGATGCCGCAAAAGCGATCTTGTTGGACGAGGTTCGCGGCAACATGCGATCATTTTTCGATGCGGACGCCGATGGGGTTTTGGATGGAGACCAACCGGTGTGCTATTTCTTCGGCCCCACGAACACCCATCGAAAGTGGATCGCCGGAAGCGGACTGAAGCTATGGGGCGTCAATCCGGACGCTCTCAAGGGCAAGCTACCGGCATTCTTACCGGACGTTCACAAGGTGCGTGAGGACTTCGCAGATTACTTGGGCGAAGCAATGGCATTTGATGCGGCCCTCGGTGTGCTCAATGAAGAACTCGAGCGTCTGGGCATCGCTGATAACACTTTGCTCGTCGTCAGCGGTGACCATGGCGTGCCCGGAATAGGACGCGGTAAGTGCAATTTGTATGACTTGGGCACACATGTTCCGCTGGCGGTTCGGTGGCCAAACGGTATCAAACATCCCGGTCGCGTCAGCAACGATTTTGTCTCACTGCCCGAGCTCGCGCCCACATTTTTGAACGTCGCAAACGTACCGGTTCCAGCGTCGATGATCGCGCGTCCGATCACGCCATTATTAGCAAGCGATCAATCGGACCAAATCGATCCCGAACGCAGTTACGTGATCACCGGAAGAGAGCGCCATGTCGCGACGGCTCGCGCTGGGATGAAGCCCTTCCCGCAACGTGCGATTCAAACACGTGACTGGCTGTTCATCATCAATTTCGAACCGGAACGAACGCCGATGGGTTACGGACCGCCCATCCACGCGCCCGACAAAATGTTCCCCGATGTCGAAGCGTTGACTGAAAACACCGGGGCGGCTTACCCCGACCTCGATGCCAGTCCGACCAAGGCGTTTGTCGTCACCAATCGACGCAAGTATCCAATCGAGTTTGAGATGGCCGTCGGACTGCGACCTGAATTCGAGTTGTACAACTTACAAACCGATCCCGATTGCATGACGAATCTTGCGGACCAAGCGGAATACGCGGAAACAAGATCAGACCTGCAGTCACGGTTGCTCAACGAATTGAAAGCGACCGGCGACCCGCGTTTGACATCCCCGGTGATGTTCGAACAGGGTCTCTTTATCGCCAAGCCCGATCGGGGTCTTTAAGTCCCAATGGCTCCCTTCACATCGTCCCAACAGGCAAATCAATCATGATGACGTTTCGCACGACCTGGCTACATCGAGCATTGATCATCGGCTGCTTCTGCCAGCCCTCGCTGATCATCGCGGCCGAAAGGTCGGGTTCTTTAATTGAGAGCACCGATACGAGACGACAATCTGAGATTGTCGATTCATCATCACCGCTGAAGCGACTGCCGATCGAGTGGGGCTTGCCCGACGGTCCGTCTTGGATGAATTTCCAGTGGGTCATCTCGGACGTCAAACAAGCCAAGCTGTTTCGGCGTCATGGCAAGACGAATGATCTAGCAGGGATGTCCTATCCAGGTGAAAAGATCAGCGGCACCTTTTTTCAGTCCGGAAGTTTGTTTCTGACCGACAATCCCGGTTGCCGTATCCTCAAGAAAGAAACCGGACAAGCGATCCGTGTGCTGGCGGAACTCCCTGAGGGGCATCGACCCAACGACTTAGTGGTGGATCACGATGGCAATGTCTTTGTCACGCTAACACGTCAAGGCACCGTAGTTGTCATCGACAAATCGGGGCAAGCTTCGACATTGGTCGATGGTTTAGTCACACCCAACGGGATTGTTCTGTCGCCTGACCAACGCACGTTGTACGTCAGCGAAATGAAGCCACGACGTGTGATGTCAATGAAGCTTGAGCGTGAAGGCTTCGCGGTCACAGCCGAATCTCCTGAATTGCTTGGGTCCATGAATCCGGACCCGTCGCTCAAAGGCGGCGGGGATGGCATGACAATCGATCGCGCCGGAAACGTTTACTGTGCGGGTGCCGATGGAGTCTATATCTGGTCCCGTTCCGGGCGAGAGATCACCAAAATTGAAACGCCGTCTCGACCAATCAACTGTGTCTTTGGTGGTGCCGAAGGACGCACGCTTTTGATCACTTGTATTGATGGCGTTTACACGCAATCGATGCACGCCGTGGGCGTCAGGTCGCATCCAACCGCAGTGCCCGATAGCGTGCGACCAACTCGCGACATCGTATTTCACTCCATCGGCGATCGTGATTTGTTGGCCGATGTGTTTGTGCCCGCTCAGGCCGCAACGACGTCTCGGCCCTCAAGACGACACCCGGCCGTCATCGTGATCCATGGCGGCGGTTGGTTGAAAGGTGACAAGACATCGTTCTGGCCGATCTGCGAAAAACTAGCCGCCAAGGGACTTGTTGTGATGGCTGCCGAATACCGACTCGGCGTTGAATCGCCATTTCCCGCAGCCGTGCAAGACGTCCACGCCGCGGTGCGATGGCTCAAGCAGCATGCGACGCGATTCAACATTGATCCAGATCGCATCACACTGCTTGGCGGTTCGGCGGGCGGGCACTTGGTCGGTTTAGTCGGGAATTCAGCTGACATTGATGAGCTAACTGGAGCTGAAAACTTTGCGACGTCGCAGATCAGTGACGTTTCCTCGCGTGTTCACGGTGTGATTGTGATGGCCGGTCCCATGGCAATGACGACTGGCCCCGTGGCTGAAAAATCAACGGCGTCACCACCGGTTTCGAATGCGGAAGTTTGGTTGAGAGCCACCATTGAGGCTGCTCCAGAACGTTACGCGCTCGCCGACGTGGTTTCGAAACTATCATCCAAATCACCTCCAATGCTGTTTCTATGTGGTGAGCTCGATCAGCCCACACGAAACGAAGAAACACGGCAGCGATTGCAAGCGATGGGCATCACAGCACGCTTGCATGTGCTTCCCGAAGGAAAACACGGGTGTTGGCATCGATCACCCTGGATTGATCAAGTCGTTGATCAGACGTTTGAGTTTGTGGGCCTTTGAGAGGCCGAGCAACGATGCGTTTTCATCTGACACGCGATTGGTTTATGGCGGCGGACCGCTACCGTCACACTATTATGCCCACCGGTGGCGAATCTGATTTCGGTTGGGCGTGAGTTTGATCGTTAATTCGCCCGATTGACGCGACAACGGTGGCTCAAGCTTCACCACATCGCAACAGATACCCGGTGGGAGGTGAGGGTTGATTGCGGTGTGCAGCGCGGACGTGTCAATCGTGTCGGCTTCCACTGCAAGGGTTAGTCGATCGTCAATCATCAGCATGACAGCTCGCTGGACTCCGTCGACATCGTAGGCAAAACGCTCGATCGTCACGGGATCAACTTTGTGACCGGTTGGCAAAACAATCACGTCATCATCGCGGCCGAGGATCTGCAGCGATCCGTCAGGTTGCACCCGCACGCGATCGCCCGTGTCCAGCCAACCAGCCGAATCGATTCGTTGCTCCGTGAGCGCAGCATCGTTCTCATAGCCAATCATGTTGCCAGGACCTCGCACCCATAATCGATCGTCTTGAATCCGCGTTTCGACATGCTCGACTGGTTTGCCGACAATGCCGGCCAGGCGACGCGGAAGCGATTCGTCAACAACCTCGCTGGCAATCACCGGCGATGTTTCAGTCAGCCCGTATCCCTGAATCACGTCGATGCGATGATCACGGAACTGATCAAGCAAGCGTTGTGAGATTGCCGCGCCCCCACAACCCACGACCCGTAATCTCTGCCAAGCTGGATGATTGTTGCGAAGTTGATCGACAATCGTCTGCGCGATCGTAGGGACAGTATTAATGTGCGTCGGATAAGTCGATTCCGTGCCCGATGGCAAGTCGCCACGTCCCAAGCCGATCCGCAAACGACACCCTGAAATCAGCCACGTACCCAAGTCGCAGGTTCGTGCGTAGGCGTGTGTGATGGGCAGGATCGTCCATCGCAAATCATCGTAGTGTTGCGGCACTGCTTTCAATTTCGCCGTCGCATTGCGAAACAAGTTCGCGTGACTGAGCATCACACCGAGTGGCGTCCCGGTCGACCCACCGGTGCGAAGCGTTAACGCATGCGTGTGAGTATCAATTAACCTTGCTCGAACCAGAAGTTCATCAAGGTCGCTATCTGAAATAGTTTGAGGCGTATCGCTCGCATCGGTGATCTCCGCTAGATCGGCTTCAGGCAAAAAAGGCTGCTCGCGGCTTCTATCACAAGTCGCCGCATTGAAGATCTCATCTGTCGACTGCGGCTCATGAACCCAGCCGGCCGCCGCACACGCAAGCGACCACGCCACATCGATCGGACGATTCTGACACAACAATACCTGTCGACGCTTGATTTGGGGTTCGCACTCATGTCGACGATGGAGTTTTTGAGAGAGCGTTGCGACGACGTGGGCAAGCTGGCCCCAAGTCCAAAGTAAACGTCCTTTGGCATCTCCGATAGCTTCTGCTTGCGGACGACTCGCGGCATGGCGGAGCATGGCGGAAAGAACATTCTCGCCGCCGCACAACTGCGTCATTGAGCGCTCGAGTCCGCGAGCGTGAACAAACTTGATCGTGCCGCCTCTGAAATAGCGATGACCGACGGATGTTTGAGTCGACGCTCGATGGAAATCGCATAGTAGCTTTCTGTGATTTCATTGATGCGGCCAACAGACACGAGAGCGTATTTCTGTTCCACGTCCGCGGCGATCACACGAGGCAACACAATCAAACCTTCGCCCGCTTGTGCAAAAACTTTTAACAAAGCTGTGTCCTCAAATTCGTGCACCACTTCGGGACGGATCTCGTGCCGGTCGAACCATTGCTCAATCGCGCGACGCAATGTCGTGTTTTGTGTTGGCAACAACATGGGAGCTCCATGCAGCGATTTTGGGAAATCAGGTTGGTATCGCTCAGCTAGCTCAGGCGCGCCACAAACCGAAACATCACTTTGACCCAACAAATGATTGAACGCACGAACATTCATCTCCGGTGTGAGTGGCGCATTGGCAAGGACGATGTCGAGCCGGTGCATCGCCAGATCCGTTAGCAACTCGTGTGATTTTCCCTCGGTGCACACCAGATGCGTTTTGGGCGTCATCGCGAGCGCGGGTTTGAGCAATTGATAGATGATCAATTTGGGTAACACATCGGGCACGCCGACCAGTAATCGAACGGTTTCTTCGTTGGGGCGACCGCGTAGCGAATCCTGCAGTTCCTGACCGAGACTAAAAATGTCATCGGCATAGCGAAACACCATTTGCCCCGTGTCGGTGAGTCGCAGTGATCGACCCTGACGATCAAACAGCTTGACTCCCATCGACTTTTCAAGCTTCTGGATCTGGGTGCTAAGCGTCGGCTGCGAGAGGTGAAGCTGTTCCGCGGCAGCCGTGATGCTGCCCTGCTTGGCAACCATCCAAAAGTACAAGAGATGGTGATAATTCAGCCAATCCAGCATCGCATGATCTTTCGCAACAGGGTGATCTCTACGCGAAGCTGTGATTGTCCAATAGAGCAACCCATGTCATCAACCCGGCCACGATTCGCTTGGAACCTGTTCGGAAATAACTCCGGCCTGCTCTTTTTGCGAATCACCACGGCGGAGCGTGCTGGCCACCTTGAAACTGCCGGAGTTGCTCCCGAACAGATCCTAGGGCGACAACGCCACTGATGGCGGTCGGCGACGATCACCTAGCGGCGTCGCTCGCACAACCGATCGCGTTTTTGCCTCAGCCAAGCCGGAGACGTTCATATTGGTCGCAAGTGCGCTACAGTAAAACAAAACGGAATTGATCATCGGCATCACGCTGACGTCGTGAAACATGCCATTGACCAAGTAGCCGGTCACGCACGCCACGGTCATCATGCCCAAGCACCGCGTTTCGATATTGCCCGCTGCATTCGCCATCAGTCGCCAACCCACCAACGCGATGCTGACCATCCAAATCAAGAGCAAGACCACTCCGACCAAACCCGTATCAACAGCAATGCTGGTGATCACGTTGTGTTGCATGTACGGACGCACGGTGTCCAAGGGCAGGTCGTAATCGCGAATTTGGTGATAGTCCGCCGACGTCTCAAAATAACCGCCAAACCCATGTCCAAAGATTGGTCGGTCCTGGAACATTTCCCAAGCCACGATCAACAGCAGTGGCCGCAGCTCAACTGACTTGGCCGCCGCCGATGCGGAAAGTTCTTTGTCGCGTTTGATTGACAGCAGCCCCTCGGCACCACCCCCAGCAACCATTGCGGCCAAGAACACACACGATGCCAAGGCAAGCACGCGTGTCCACCGCGGCAAATACACCATCGCGATCAATACGGCCAGCAGCATGCAACTCATCCATACGCTGCGGGTCAGCGTCGCGGCTAACCCCGCGCCGACCAACGAGACGACAACGCCATAGCCCACCTTGCCATAACGACCACTGTGTAGCCAACGCGAGGACGCGATTCCCAACGAAGTCAGCAGCACAATCCCGTTGGCAATGGGATTCATCAACGGACCCCGAGCACGACCAAAAAACTCCCATTCCTCGGGATCAACGATGTATCGCGGAAAAACCAGATGATGACGTCCGGTCACCTCCAGCAAACCAATCACCGATAGATATCCGCCCATGACCAACACCGCCGACAACGCGGATCGGAGCGTCGCGCGTTCCAACTTAATGAATCGGGCCATCGCATAAATCGCGGCCGGCATCGCAATGAAAGTCAGCCAACGACTAAATGGTGGTGATTCGTCTTCAGGTGCCGTCATCCCAACGGCACGACAACCGAGCCAAAGGACGAATGCAATCAGGACCCAGTCGTGGCGAACAAGCGTGATCCGCTGAAGTCCGCCTTGCCGGAAGGCCACTGCCAGCAAGCCACCAACAAGCAACATCAAAATGCGATCGATGCTCAATCGCAGCCCTGGCGTATCAAATGACAGATACAGCGGACCGACGACCACACCAACCACAATGACTGCAGTCAGCCACGCCGTTAGCGAACCGCGACGCATCAGCGGCAACAGCCACACCATCGCCGCGGCAACAATCATCAAAACAAATAAAGTCATGCGAGCCGTGTCGGCGCAAATCGCAAAACCGGCCAACGAGTACAAAGCATTCGATCGATCGTGTCCGCCACGCCGTCACAGCCTGACAGCTTTGAGACGCTCGCAAAAACCTAGCTCACGCTGGCGTGCGGATGACGAAATCCATTTGAAATCAGCATCGATTCTGTTGATGAGTGCCCAACGCACCCATCACGAAATGCTCAGAACGCTCGAATGGAACCTGCCGGGACAGCGCGCCAGCCATTGGAGGCAGCGTTGCTCGTCTGAGGAGTGAGACTCGTTGCCGGTAACGAACCCGGTAGCGCGTTTCCGATTGGCCCGATGCCCGTATTTGTCCCGATACCCGTATTTGTCCCGATACCCGTATTTGGCCTGACGCCCGCATTCAAGTTTGGTGATGACAATCCGGTTGCACCAGAGGAGACGTATCCGGGTGGTGGTGGACTGCCAGTCAAGTCGTTCACGGGCATCCCGCCACGAAATGGCGACGGCGATGGCGAGCTCGACGACGATGCAATAGGTGCAACCCCACCCGCCGTCACCACGCCCGATCCAATCTGACCATCAATTTGATTATGTGACATCGGCACGACGCCGGTTGACGGCGCGTAATTGCTCGAAGGCGCGTAATTCATTGGAGCGGTTGAAGGAACCGGCGAGGCAATGCCGCTCGGACTGCCCAGGACACCCGGGTTACCGTACGCACCGGTTGCGGGAGGTGGCACGCGAACGCCGGAACCAAACGGATTGAGACCTTGAAGGCTGGGGCCTTGCAATCCCAACAAATAACTTAAGCGGCCAGAGGCCACTGAGTGGGAGTTACCGGTACCGTTGTAAGGAGAAATATCTTCCAGGCTACCGTAATGCGCCTGCATATGGGAATAGCCCATATGACAGATACCCACAAACACGCCGGTTTTGGAACCCATCAGTATGAGAACTAACCTGTCTGCTTGAATGTATCGTCCTGTT
>JBCCJB010000173.1:0-8390 GCA_039028015.1 Planctomycetota bacterium | reverse complement strand
TCGCCAATCGTGGCATTGTTGGCCAGCGTGACGTCAAAGCCGATGCGGCGTTGTTGACGACCCATCAACTCCCAGTTTTGCGATTCTGGTGAGACCCACCATGACGATGGGGGCTGAAATCGTAAACGCCCGTTGAGCGGCTGGTTAATCGGATTGGCAAACGTGACATCAACTCGCTGCGATGCACCGAGAATGGAATCAATTCGCTCGGGTGAGCATTCCACGCTCATGCGAAACTTTGCCAGGGACACATCGATGCCCACCAAGAATTTCGGGATGACATCGACTTGCACTTGATGCACGAGCCGGCCATCGATGGTTTCGGGATTGAGCATCCGTCGTTGTCCCCACACATCAAACTCAACCACATCATCACCCAAAAAGAGGGTTTCGGTGCGGGGTGAATCTGCCCAAACCATCCAGACCGATCGTTCGGGCGATTGATAAAGCACGTTGTGCGATTGGTGCTGCAAACGTAATGATCCGATCTCCGTCGCCTGGCCCAGCAGCAAGCTTGTTGGTCGCCACGGCAACAATAGTCGACCGGGGCGGCCCGAAGGCGTGAGCATGTCGCCGTGTGGTGCCATTGGATTGGCAATCATCGTGACACCGACGGATGCTGATCGCGTGGTCGCCATGCGTCCAACGAGATCAATCACGCGACTAGCGAGATCGTATTTTGAATCCGGCAAGGGATCGATGCTTAGCCACGTGGCCGCGATCGCATCGGGCGATTCCTGACGCAACATCGCTTTGAGTTCATCGTTAGTTAACTCCAGCGGTGTTCGCCGCGAAATTGCTTTCCAACTTTCACCACTCATTACCGGTAGCGGCTCAAGCCAAGGCCATGGAATCGCAACATCGATCGGTTGGCCATAACCCTGCAGACCCGCGGTGGTTTCCTGCACCCATTGCGATAGTCCCGCACGTCCGGTGAGGCTGAAGTCGCGATCAGCCCCGATTTGCCAACGGGGGATTCGAATCGTCAAACGATTCATGTTCGATTCCAACTCGCTCTGCCAAATCGACGCGTCACGCATCGCATCGGTAATCGTCACGTCGCTTTGATCACGAAGCTCATAGACGTGCATCCGTGACTTGGGCGGCTTATCGAGCATACCCACGGGACGTATTTGAGCTTCCTGCAATCGCATCGCTAGCATCGCCGCCGCATCAACCGACGCGTCGTCATCGGGTTCAAACCAAACGGGAAACTTGGTCCAGCCCACGCCCAGATCACGCAACCACGTTGCGATGCGGCGACCGTCTAACTCGCCCTGCTTATGTCGCTCGATGAACTCCGGCGGCAGCGTCCAACCAAATGGTAATGACGTCGCCGGATCATTGGATTGCAGCGTCGATGTCACGCGCCGTGGTGACACGCTCGCGCCATCCGCGTTGGCGTTGCTGGTCGTTGAAGCCATGAAGTCCCGGCGGCCTGATGCCATCAACGCGGGATCAACGATCACCAATGTTGTCCGACTCGCCAACGACGCACCGCGATCACCCTCCATTCGCGCTGAGATGACATAGAAACCTGGATCCAAATCATCCAAGGTCCATTTGAAGCGACGATTTGTCGAAAGCGATTGATGCCGATTCCGTGAATGGCTCGACGAATCCAGCGGCATCGTCATGCGGACGGTCGAACGAATCGTTTGGTCGTCAATGTCTTTCAGTCGCAATCGGATCTTGGCCTTCGCCGATGGCATGCCTAACAACTCAGCGATTGCCGTTACCTGTTGTCCCAAGGTGTACACGCCCAAGGGACGATCGGTGGTGACAACTAATTGTGGGAATTGTCGGAAACGGACGTTATCGAATTCGATTTGCCCACGAATGTCCTCGAGACCGTCGCTACCGCCGCGAACATGCAAACGAACATGCATCTTGCTGGCGCCTTGCGGTGGAATCAAATCATCGATGGTCAATCGATGCCAGCCGCGTGTCTGGGTCACCGTTTCGGTGTATCGCGAACCGATCTTTTGATTGTCGTCATCGAAGAACAACACTTCGGCCAAAACATGATCGTGCTGCAGATCTTGCGTTCGCACATCGACGCTAAAGCGATACTTGTAGGTCGGACTCGTGGGTATCGGTGGCGACTGCACACGAGCCAGACCACCGTCCAAGCGTATGGCCAAGGTTCGGTCGACCAACGCATCGGCAACCGACGGCAACAGCGCCGGCATGAAGACTTGAATCACATTTGGCATCCGACTTCGAAAAAATGACCAGGATTCAGTCAGGGTGGAATCGATTTTCCGAATTTGTTCTTGCCAATCTCGATCGCGGGCCCTCAAACCAATCGCGACGTATTCAGGATAGCCAGTCTCGGCGTATCGCTCCCATCCATCCGGCCAATTGTCAAAATCTTGGTCTGAGTCTCGGCCGAAGTCCCACAGATAAGACTTCAGTCCAGCGGGCCCCTCCTGGACCACAACGCCTGTTGGTACGGGAATCGGTAACGAACTCGCCAATAGATTTGGAACAGTTCCAAATCCTGAAATCATCAAGCAAAACAGCGAAAGCAAAATGCCGACGCGAAATCGACGGAGTCGGATTGATCGGCACTGATGCGACACGACGTTCATGAAACGAAGCTTCAGCAAACCAACCTCGATAGCCATCGCCGGTGACATTTGATTTCGTGGTGAATCAGTTCTTAACGACTGTTTTAAAAAGAGTCTGACCCTTTGCCGGGCGATACCTGACAGCAAGAACCGCCTACCATGGCTGCCATCTTTAGGCTGCCAACTCATCTGCCAGATGGTCAGACCCCTTTTAAAACAGTCTCTTAGTTGATCAGGACGGTCCGCTTGAAAGCGGTCGTGCTTCGACTTGGTCACCGCTGAGTCCCTTTTTCGAAATGCGAAAGGACCCTTTGCGGACCAATGTGGGATTGAAACAATGCGGTTGGGGTGGCCGTTCATTTCAATTTGGTTCGTAATCCGCAATCCAGGAGAATTCCGTGTCCGTCGTGAAACTTGGCGTGCGGGTCGATGCCATCCCTCAAAATCGCAGCACATCGGCGGGTTTACGACGGTCGCTCGAACTCGTCGCTTCAATGGGAGCACAATCCGTTGAATTATGCGGTCGCACACTCGTGCCCATATCCAACTTGTCGGACACCGGGGTGCGAGCCTTGCGGAAAATGATGGACGATCTGAATTTGTGGGTTGCGGCGATTCGTTTTCAAACCCGTCATGGCTACGACCATTTGCCAGATCTCGACCGGCGTGTCGAAGCGACGAAAGCGGCTATGAAAGCTGCCTATCAACTCGGCGCTCCCATCGTGATCAATCAAATCGGTCGCGTTCCGCAGGCACCGTGTTCCAAACCCGAATCGGCCGGTTTGACTCAAGGTGGACCGCTACCCACGTCGGTGCTTCAGGACCTTGCCGCGGGACACGCTGATGAGTCGCTGACGAAGTTTCTTTCCGCTGCTGGCAATGCAGCATCAACACATCAGAGTGACCCGGAAACGACACGATGGAACACGATGCAGTCAGTGCTCGAAGACCTCGGTCGCTATGGCGCTAAGACGGGGACGGTGCTCGCCGCCGAAACGGGAACCGAACCCGGTGGCGATCTTGCTGACCTGCTTCGTGCCAGCGATGAAGCGTTTGTCTGCGCGGTGCTTAACCCTGGCCAGTTGATCCTGAATCGCCACAGCGTGGTCGATGCGGTTGACGCCTTAGGCGATCGCATTGCCATGGTCAGTGCCGTCGACTGTGTGCTGGATCTTGCCGCCGGGCGCGGTTTGACCGTGCCGCTAGGTCAAGGCATCGCTGACTTCCCGAATCTGATTGGTCATTTGGAAGACATTCCGTTCCGCGGTGATTTTGTGATCGGTCGCGATCAGATGAATCCTGAAACGGCGCTCGAGGAGCTTCGAAAGTCAGCGAGTTACCTGACCTCCGAATTCTAAACTTTGCGAGCAAGCTCATTCTTATCGTTGCAATGAGCCATCAATGATGAGTTCCGTCGCAAGCCCACCACGCTGATGGCGGCAGCTAGACTATCGCGTCCTTCCTGAAATCCCCTCCCGCGATGGCGCCCTTCCATGACTGCACGTTTTGCATTGATCAACCGCTGGCAATTTGTTGCTGTATTTCTTTATTGCAGCATGACGCTGCAAGGCCTCGCTCATTCCGATGATTCCAATTCATCATCGGATCGACCGAACGTGCTATTTTTGATCTCCGACGACTTGAATTGTCGCATTGGGTGTTATGGCGAGAAACAAGTTCAAACACCCAACATCGATCGACTTGCCGCTCGAGGCGTGCGGTTCAACAACGCATATTGCCAGTACCCGCTTTGTGGTCCAAGCCGAAATTCGATGCTGTGTGGTCTTTATCCCAACAGCACCGGAATCTTGGCCAACGCACAGATCTTTCGCGAAACAATTCCCGGCCGATTTTCACTGCCGCAGGCGTTTCGCCAAGATCAGTATTTCGCGGCGCGAATTGGCAAGCTGTATCACTACCACGTTCCCAAAAGTGTGGGGACCAACGGCCACGATGATTCGGCATCGTGGGAAATGGAGATCAATCCAGCTGGCTGCGATCGTTTGATTGAAGAGCCGGATATCTTTTCGCTCGTCAAAAACAACTTCGGCGGCACGCTGTCTTGGTACGCCTCACCCAGGCCGGATGAATTGCATACCGATGGCATCATGGCGGAAGACGCCGCTTGGGTCTTGGAGCGATGTGCCAAACGCAAGGATCGTCCTTTCTTTTTGGCCGTTGGTTTCTATCGACCCCACACACCCTACGTCGCTCCCAAAACTTACTTTGAACCTTATCACCTGGACGCCATGCCGGTGGCCGACGACGTAGCGGACGATCGGGTTGACATTCCCAATGCGGCGCTGATGAGTGCTCGCAAGGTTCAGGATGAGATGAGTGACGATCTACGTCGCGAAGCCATTCAAGCATACTACGCCAGCACCACGTTCATGGATGCGCAAGTCGGCAAGGTGCTGGATGCTTTGGAAGCCAACGGACTGGCCGACAACACCATCGTGGTCTTCACCAGTGATCATGGTTATCACTTGAGCGAGAAAGGACTCTGGCAAAAACAAAGCCTCTTTGAGCAGAGTGCTCGTGTGCCGTTGGTGATCGCCGGTCCCGGTGTCACGTCGGGCGGCGTCTGTGGCGCTCCGGTTGGTTTGGTCGATCTGTACCCGACATTGACGGAATTCTGCGACGTGCCGACCACGCAGCCACTGCATGGTCAGTCACTGGTGCCGATGACGAAAGACGTTTCGAAGGTCGGTCGAGGCTACGCGATCTCCCAAGTTCAACGAAGAAAAACAAAGAAGACCAAACCGTTTGACGGTTATTCGATCCGCACCGCCACGCACCGACTGACGCTATGGGACGATGGCAAACAGGGCATCGAGCTTTACGACGAAGTCAACGACCCGCTGGAAAAAATCAACTTGGCCGATGCATCACGCTCGCCCACATCCGAGACGCTGGAGCTGATCGAATCGCTTTCGAGTCAGCTTCGTCTTGAAGTCGCCAAGACATTTCCCGAATCAGGCGAGCGGCCTGAAGTTCGCGATCGCAATTATCTGATGACGGTGATGGGCGACGAGTGATCCGTTGAACTGTTGAACCCTTGAATCGTTGCGATGCTGTTTCGTAAAGCATTCAACGAATAGCCTATCCGACAACCCAGCAACAGCGTCCAATGCGTCGTTGGCGCTCGCCTCGGATTTCACGTTCGCCGTGCATTTCAAATGCCGCCCGACGCTAGCGCGTTCGGCTCATACGTGTTCGGATAGGCTCTAGATCACGTAGGACGGGGACTTTTCCCCGTCGATGTGAAATCCGGAATCGGCTATGAGTGAACGTGTTCGTCGAATCGACGAAAAAAGTCCTCGACCCACGCGATTATGAAAATGCTTCAGCGGATCTGCTGTAAAAAATTAACCACGCGAGCAGCAAATTCGATCGTACTGGTGCCGGACAAACGCTCAAAATCAATGCGGCGCTGTTCGGGTGAATAAGACGTGAACGGCGGTCTCGTCGCTGTGAAATTCAACACGTCGGCCATCGTCGCGTGATCGCGTTCGGACAGATAAAACATCATGGCCCATGCCGTTGCATACGCCGTGTGCACGGTGGCGGGGTCTTGAAACAGTTGGTCACTGATAATCATCCGCTCGATCAAATTCCGCAGTAGCACATCATCGTTAAGGAAACCTTCTCGACCCAAATAGGCGATCGAGTCGCGGTTGGCACGATGACCAACGTGTGACGTGCGTGAAGATCCCGCCATACCATCGGCTTCAAATAGCTGCCCAATCCCTTCGGTAATCCAGCTTGGTGTGTCGTTGACTCGACTGTGCACGCCCGTGTTGAATGCGGATTGGTGCGCCGCTTCGTGACGCACCGTCGCGATGATCGATTCGATGCGACCTCCATCATGAGTCATCACGCGATTGCTGCGATTCGCGTAGAGTCCTGAAACGCGGGAAGCATCAATGTCGAGCTTTTCGAATTCGTCATACATCGCCCGCGCGTCGGGCAAGACGACCGCAATCATGGGAAACCGCCCCTGGCGTACGCGAACGCCTCGTCCACGCATGAAGGAAACGAACGCACGATGCGAACGCTCAAAGGTATCCGGCCAGAGCTGGCCGCGTGACTTAGGCTGAACCACCAAAAATCGCTGTGTCGCAACGACTTCAAAACGCGGCCCAAATTCAGCCCGCAACTGATTTCGCATCTCTGCACCAGACGCGACTTCATATCGCTTCGGCGACAAACGCATGCGATCATTTCGCTCGCTGATGGGCAACGTGTGCAGCACGCCATCGCGACCGATGATCAACGATTCGGTTTGGGAATCGAGAAGATGAAGTCCCGTTTTCCATTTTCCCTTGACGAGCACGTCGACCGTTTTGGGACGCGTTTTGTCGATCGCCGACGTCAGTCGAACGCCAGGATCGGCTCGACATCGTTGGGATGGGATGATCAGTCCGCTAACCGAGCTTACGACCATGATCACGGCGTAACGAAAGCAGCTGCGGGTCGCGAAATTCATACGCTTTATCGTTCGGTGGCTCGGGAGGCGAATTCAAAGGCATCCAGCGCCCCCCGGCACCAAGACGTCGTTTGAAACCGTACGTTAGAATAACGCGGATGGGAGTTATTTCTTAATCGAACCGCTTGAATTGCTATCATGTCATTGCGTTGCACCCGTGCGATCGCATTTTTCGTCTCGCTTTCTCTGATCGCTAAGGTCAGCGGATGGGGCCAAGACGCACGCCCGCCGGCCGAGATCGATTTGCAAGTTGAGGTGCCCATTTGGGTCGACGAGTTGGATGCGGACAACGTGCAAACGCGGGCTCGGGCGCAGCAGCAATTGATGCAGGCGGGACCTGAAGCTTCGGAACATGTCCCCGTCATCACAAGTCATCTCTCCATTGAAGCCAAGCAAAGGCTGGATCGCGTTCGACAAGCATGGCGGCAAGCGAAGACCAAGCGCGAATCGACCGAAGTGCTCATCCGCTTCCGTGATGCCAAGACCGTCAGCGAGGCGTTGGAAGTCATCAGCACGGCGAGCGAAGTCGAGTTCGAACTCGATCCGCGAGTGGAAGCCAACGTCATGACGTCGTCGATTAATCTTCCCACGGGACCACTTGGATTTTGGTACGCGATTGACTGGGTGCTTGATCGAACCAACTTGGACATTAATTTCTACGGCGGCGACCGAACAGCATTGTTGCTGACGCAGAGGGCTGAGGGTCGACCATCGCGCGTCGATTCAGCGGCTTATGGCGGGATCTACCGGCTCGAACCCACCGTGGTGACGGCGCGTCGTGTGTTGGCATCGTCCGAATCCAGTGGTCTGAACGTCACGCTGACGATTGCATGGCAACCAGGCCGACAGCCGATCGGTCTATCGATTCCCGTTCGAGAGATTCACGCGGTCCTGTCCGATGACCAAACCCTGGTGGCTGAAGCAGATACCGACTCTATCGAGATCGCGACCTCATCGGAACTGAATCAAAGCGAATTCTATTTGCCGCTGACTTTGCCAACGAGTTCGCCGGAGAAGATTCGCCGGATCTCGGGCATGATTCAAGCGATGTTGCCGGGCCGACGTGCTGCGTTCAGTTTGGATTTGGACTCTTCCGACGCATCGTCATCGATCGACGCGATGACGGTGCGCGTCGAAGAAGTTCGGCGCAATGGTCCGTTGCATGAGGTGAGAGTCGGTGTTGAGTTTGATGACTCGGATCGATCTTTAGAGAATCACCGGCAGTGGATTTTTGAAAATGAGGCGTTTGTCCGGTTGCCCGATGAGACTCGTTTGGACCACTTGGGTTATGAGACGTTTCGTCAAACGGCGACAGGAATTGGCATTGG
>JBCCJB010000172.1:0-8402 GCA_039028015.1 Planctomycetota bacterium | reverse complement strand
GGGGCCCTCCCCGAAATCTCGCTTAATGCTCGATTTCGACCCTCCCAGCTGCGCTGGGAGGGTGCTGTAAACGCTTGCCTCTGAGAGATTTAAAAACGGCACGACCTCTGTAGCCAGGAGGGTCGAAATGGATCTGGCGGCAAGATGTCGGGGAGAACTCACACGCGCGATGGTCCGGGCTGACGCATTGCCGCAGTTACCCCACCTCGATGCGGCTTCGCCCGTCGACCCTCCCCAAACAAGAGGTTGTCCGGTTTTGCGAACCTCTCCCAAACGAAGTTTGGGGGAGGTCGAGTCGAGCGTCAGCAAGACGCGGGAGGGGGCATGATCGTCAAACGGCTTTGTCACGCGACGTAGCGTGGATTGCCCCACCCCGCAAGTCTCGCGGGACGCTCGACTTGCGACCCTCCCCGCGTTGCGGGGTGGGTTCAGTCGAAAGCCGGATGACGTCACAAGTTGGGAGAGGGTGCATGAGCGTAGTGCCCGGCGTGAGAAACATTTGAAAACCGCAGGACCTGCGTCGTGGCGAGTCGCTACGCCAAGCTTCCGAGGGCTGGTTAAGAACCTATCCGAACACCGTCCGTCTGGATCAGCCGCTGGGCGATAGCACTCGGTTCTCGTGGTGAAAACCGCGGCTAGCGCCGTACGGCTAATTGGTTTTCGGACGGGTTCTAAGTTGTCTTTGATGATGGTGGCCAAAACCACGGCTCGGTCACGCACGTTCTGTTTCGGTTTGCTTGTCACGCCAGCGAACCAGTTGCGATGCGTCATTGAAATTTTGCAAGTTGCTGTTGTCGATTCGAACCGTATGAATTGCTTCGCTGGATTGTTGAGCGAGATAGCCGACAAGACTTCGTTGTTGAGTCGTTGCTCGCATCTCCAATGCAGGTAATGCCGCCACAGGATAAATCGCAATGAGCGGCTCGAGTTGCTCTTGATCCGTCGATGTGGCGATAACGAATCGATGCGGATCACGCTGGAACGTTGCGATCAACCCAGCACAATCATCCGCGGTCAGGTCTGGCACGTCCACGGGTGCGAAGAGGCATCCGTGGGCTTGAGCGACAACGGCGAATTGCAATCCAGAGATGATGCCGCTGATCGGACCAAGATCGACGCAATCATCGGGCAACATCGTGATGTTGTTTAGCGAAGCGGTGCCATCATCGACACGTCTTTCCGTGTCGGCTGAGACGCTAACGGCGATACGGCTAAGTTGCTCGCACTGGCGGAAACGATTGATCGCATGCTGCAAAAACGTCTCGCCATTGGGTAATTGCAACGTGGCCTTGCACTGACCCATCCGTGTCGAACGTCCGCCAGCCAACACGCAACCCGCTAGCGTCACACCTGTCACCAGCGTCACATCAGATGACATCAAGCCGTTGTCATGGCAGCGGATTCATCATGGATGGCCGACACAGAACCGGAACCTTCCTCTGACTCATCAAGCGGTTCGACCTCGCCGATGACGACGCGGCGAACGTAATCAGGCCACACCTCATCGATCAACTTCTCCGCACCCAGCGTGATCGTTTCGTTCACGTTCAAATTGCCTTTGACAATGTGAGCGGAGTTCAGCGCGTAAAAGCCGGGAATTCCCGTCACGATCGGCGGCAATCGTGTGCTGTAGTCCACGGTGGACAATGCCGCGACGTACTTGGCTCGCGCGATTTTGAAATCGACGACCTGATCTCGAGAGAAATGATCGTACATCTTCTCAAGCGTCGACAGGCACTTCTCACGGTAATCCTCGTCGGACTCATTTAAGCCCGCGTGATCGTCGGGCAAGTATTTGGGCAGGTACACCAAGTGATGTCCACCGAGCTGCGTGTCAGGGTCCACGATCGTCGACATCTCGATCACCGCCGTCAACGGAACCCAGCTATCGGTGATGTTCGTGACATAGTAGGGGCTGATCGGTTTCTTCATCAGCATCGACGCGCAGACGACACCCAAGTAGCGAATGTCGCGATGACGTTGCTTTTCCTCTTCGGGCAATGACGGACAGGTCTGAGCAATCACGGGTGACGCGATGGTCGACACGACGTTGTCAAATACTTGAGTACCATGCTCGCCAAGGTCAACGCGAAGCGTGCCATCGTCCTGTCGCTGTAAGTTGGACGCTGGTGCTAATGTCAACATCGTCACACCACGATCAATCAGATAGCGCTGCCAGGTCTCCAAAATCCGCGCGTAGCCACCGGGAACATAGCCAAACATTTCGGTTTTCATGCCGCTGCGGCGAGCCTTATACATCCGCGCCGTGTGAGCCCAGATGAACGCCGCTGAGGTTTGTCGATATGCCTCACCCAGTTTGGCTTTTAAGAGCGGCAACCAAACCTTTTCAAAGACGCCCTTGCCCGACCAACGTCGCAACCATTTCTCAACGGTCAGCTTTTCAAGTCGTCGCCAGTTCTTGATCTTCGACGCGTAAAAAATCGTGCCGCCAAGCCGTAGTTTCTCAATCAACGACAGCGGCGGGAACTTGAGGAACTCCGCGGTATTGGACATCGAAAGCAATTGACCACCGGAATAAAAACCCGTCTTGGTCTCCACCCAATGCATTTCATCCTCGAGCTGCAACTCGGTCAGCAACTCACGAAGTTTGGTGTCCGACAGCAGCGTCACGTGATAGAAGCGATCCCAAACGTGATCACCCAATTGCCACGCACTGGTCAGGCCGCCAAACGTGGGTGCGGCTTCAGCGATCGTGACTTGCTGACCACGAGCCACCAAGTCGCGAGCCACCTGCAGCCCCATGACACCGCCACCAATGACCAACCAACGGCTTCGTGCCGAAGTACCCGCCGTGGACGATGATGTGCTGGCACTGTTCATCGATCACGCACCGCCAACGCGATGACGACCCAGCAATTTCAGTGTCAACCAAATCGTGCGAAAGACTTGCATCTTCGAATCGCCACCTTTTTGGTCATAACGCAACCGCAGGGGGGCCTCGCCAAAAATGCAACCGAGCTTGCGCAACTTGAGCAGGACATCGGCCATGCACGAGAATCCGGTTTCACCGACAAAGTCATCTCCGAATCGAGCGAAGCCCGCGCGAATGATACTGGCCCGGTAGGCACGGAATCCGGACGTGTAGTCACGCACCCCACGTGTCGGAAAGAGCAACGTGAATACGATCCGCGCCCCAACCGATAAGAAGTGACGCTCGATGGGAACGCCTTTGACCCGTGATCCATTTTGAAAGCGGCTGGCAATCACACAGTCGGCTCCCTCGTGAACCATTTGCACCATGCGATAAATCAAACCCGGTGGATGCGTGTTGTCGGCGTCCATCGTGATGATGATGTCGCGTTCACCAGCGCGATCAACCGCTTCACGCAGTCCGTCTCGAATCGTGATCCCGAGACCTTGATTGACCTTATGCTGAAGCAGGTGGATGGGCATTTGAAACGACATCTGCGACGCGATTTTGGCAGTGTCGTCTTGGCTGCCGTCATCGACGATGACGACTTCGTAGGGGATCTCGGTATCCGCAAACGCCTCCCCGATCCGCTCGAGTAACTCAGGCAATGACTCTTGCTCGTTATAGGCAGGCAGTGCCATGATCACCTTGGCCGGTCGAAAGCGGACCGAATCGCCCAAGGCGTAGTTCTGCAGTGTTTCAGTGGCGACCAAATTGGGATCCGACCGTTGCACGGAAATCGTGGAATCGGACGCTGATGGGCTGGGACTCGTCATGCTGACTACCGCGGACTCGGATGCCTACTTTTGCTTGGTCGTTCCGAGTGTATTTCAGCGGTACCGGATCACAATCGATTGCTCGCGAAATCCAATCGGGCTGGGCCGATTTTTGTCCTAAAGTTACGCTAAACGAGGTTCTGAGCCCCAACGATGGTCGATTCGACCGCGGTCAGTTTCAATGCCCACCTCTATCGCGATGGACAACCGCTTGCCCGCCGACATCCCCACGATGTTTGATTTGCGGCATTATGCCGATCGCGAACACGTGCTGCTGGCCTCCTATGCCATGCACAGCCAGGACACCGCAGGTCGCAGGTACTCCGAATCGCCACACGGTTATCGAGGTCCATTCGGACGCGATCGCGACCGCATTCTGCACTGCAGTGCATTTCGTCGATTGTCGGGAAAGATGCAAGTCTTCACCGGCGACATGGGCACGTATCACCGAACCCGGCTGACACACACGTTTGAAGTTGCCAGCATCGCTCGGACGCTGTCACGTGTTCTGCGGCTCAATGAAGACCTCACCGAAGCATTGGCTCTGGTGCATGACATTGGTCATCCACCATTTGGCCATTGTGGCGAAGATGTGCTGAGCGAACGCATGAGCACGGTGGGCGGGTTTTCGCATAATCAGTTTGCATTAACGATCGTGGAAGAACTCGAACAACGGTATCACGCCTTTCCAGGTTTGAACTTATCCGCTGAAACACTGGCGGGTCAGGATGTCAGAGCCCACAAGGCCGAAGCGGCACACGGTCGATCGCCGCTGCTGGAAGTCCAGCTCGTCGACGCAGCCGATTCGATTGCGTATGACGCGCACGATGTGGATGACGCTTTGCAGATGGGCTTGCTGACGATGGATGGGTTGACCGAACTGTCAATCGTGCGGGCGGCAATCGATCGGGCACGCGAAAAAGCGGGAACGCATAACGGCACACCGATGCGGCAACTATTGGTGCATGAGTTGATCGACTTGCAGGTCAGTGACATCTTGCGAGAAGCCGTCGCGACGCTTTCGCCTCTTGATGGTCGCAGCGCGACGGAGATGAGCCAGGCGGGTGTGCGGCTGCGGCATAGCGAATCGCTGGCCAAACAACGTGCGGAATTGGAAGCCTATCTGTTTGACGCGGTGTACCGTCATCCGCGACTATTGCCGGTCCGGCAAGCCGCCGCGGATCGGTTGCACCGGCTCTTCGATTGTCTGTCGCAGAACCCCGACCGGTTGCCGCTCCGCTTTCGCCGCCGCGCCGACTCACAGCCACGCGACCGCGTCGTCGGTGAGTACTTGGCTGGAATGACCGATTCGTTTTGCGATCAACAATTCGAACTGCTGCAGTCATCGGGCACAGGTCCGCTTGCGGATTGGTAACGCCATCGACGAACGCGACTCTCCGGAGATACACTACGAAGCGTCCGATAGGACAGCATCCCCCGTTCATTTTGTCCCCTGAACTTCGCGTAACCTCACGTGTCTTCCGTATCCGCTCTTCGTCGTTTTGATGCGATTTCGCCGGCTCCGCCGGACGCCATTCTTGGGCTAACCGAAGCGTTCGTCGCGGATGATCGAACGCAAAAAATGAATCTCTCCGTCGGTGTCTACAAAGATGCCGACGGTGTGACGCCCATTCTTCGCTGCGTCAAAGCGGCCGAGCAACGAATCCTGGAGACGGAATCAAGCAAGGGCTATCTCTCGATTGACGGACTGCCGGATTATCGCGACGCGGTTCGTGAGTTGGTCTTCGGCGATTTGATCGATTCGGATCGCATCGCTGTGGTGCAGACGCCGGGTGGAACCGGTGCGGTTCGCGTCGCCGCTGACTTTGTGGCCGATCAGTGTGCGGGCGCCCAAGTTTGGTTGCCCAACCCAACGTGGGCCAACCATAACGCGATCATGGCCGCAGCCGGTTTATCGGTCGAAAGCTATCGCTACCTGTCGGCGGATCGCCGCGGCTTGGATTTTGATGCAGTGATCGAAGACCTGCAAACCAAACCAAACCCGGGCGATGCGATCCTGCTGCATGCGTGTTGCCATAACCCGACCGGTGTCGATCCGTCTGCGGAGCAATGGTCGCACATCGCAGAGGTGATTGCGGACCGTCACCTGTTACCCATCTTGGATTTTGCCTATCAGGGTTTTGGCGACGGTTTGATGGAAGACACCGCCGGTTTGCGGGCTGTCCTAAGTCGGAGCGACGAAGCACTAGTCTGCACGTCATTCAGCAAGAACTTTGGTCTGTACAGCGAACGCGTCGGTGCCGTCAGTGTTGTCGCATCATCAACCGAAACCGCATCGGCGGCACTCAGTCAGGTGAAGCGGTTGGTGCGTTCGAATTACAGCAATCCCCCGCGGCACGGTGCGGCCATCGTGGCAACGGTGCTCAACGACGCGGATTTGCGATCGGATTGGCAAGTTGAATTGGAGGCGATGCGTTGCCGTATCTTGGACTTGCGGCAACGATTTGTTTCCGGAATGGACGCCACCGACTGCGATCAAGATTTCTCGTTCTTGTTGGGTCAAAAGGGTATGTTCAGCTTCAGTGGCCTCAACCGCATGCAAGTTGATGAACTGCGTGTCCAACACGGCATCTACATTGTCGACAGTGGGCGCATTAACGTCGCGGGGATGAGCGAAGACCGCATGGGATTTTTGTGTGACGCCGTCGCTTCGGTGTTGTAATGCCTCTGGAAGTGCGACGAGCGTTTGTGATCGCGACGATGTTGGTTGTCGCGGTCGCGGTGATCTGGGCATCACGGTTCGATGCGATGCCGCCCGCCGAATTCTCCTTCCAAAACGGGACCGACCCCAAGACACTGGATCCTCACCGCGCGACCGGACAGCCCGAATCGCGGATCTTGTTCAACATCTTCACCGGTTTGCTGGAAGAGTTACCGGTTGGGCCGCCCGATCCGGAAACGGGCGTGCAGCCGATGTCGGCTCAACCTGGCATCGCAAAACGCTACGACGTGTCGCCCGATAACAAAACGTACACGTTTCATCTTCGCGATGATGTCACGTGGTCCGATGGCGTCCCGATCACGTCCGAAGACTTTGTATGGTCGTGGACGCGGATGCTGCATCCCGAGACCGCCTGCGAATACAACTTTCAATTATTCAGTGTGCCGTATGCCGAAGCATACGCCAAAGACGAAGTCGCCATCGGCGACCGCGTCGAAGTCGAGCTGTGGGATCGTCCCGGCGAGACACTCGAGAGCAAGGCCAATCCGCAGAACTTTCCTCGCGGCACGATCGTTTACGGGACGCTCAAGGAAATCGCCAAACCACCCGAACCTGATTTGCCCGATGACGCATCGCGAGAAGCCAAATCGGCTGCTACGGCGGCTTGGCAGGCCCAATGGGTCTTCCACGTTGACATCGCGACGCAAGACGCCGACGAGATTCAATGGGACGAGATCGCGGAAACGAAAACCTTCACTCGTGATCTGGCATCGCCGCTGGCTGATTCGACAACCCAGCGCTCGCACGGTGTGCTGGTTGCCTTTGACAGACTCGGTGGCATGGAAACGCCGGACCCCCACACTTTCATCGTTCATCTGAAAGATCCACTTCCATACTTTCCTTATCTAGCGACTTACTATCCGCTGTATCCGGTTCCCAGGCACTGCATCGAAGAACACGGTAAGCCGCTTTGGACGCGTCCCGAAAACATCGTCACGTGCGGTCCATACAAAGTGGGACTGCGTAAACTTCGCGACCGGGTTCGATTGGTCAAAGATCCGACTTGGTATGACGCCGATTTGGTTTCGGTCGAGTCGATTGATGCCATGTCGATCGAAAGCCAAAACACGGCGCTCAACATGTACACGACGGGCGAACTTGACTGGGTAACCGACCCGCCGGTGACGTTGATCGAAGAACTCAAGAAACGCGATGACTTTATCGCGGCTCCGTACCTGTCGGTTTATTACTACGAACTCAATACCGCTCGACCGCCGCTTGATGACGTCCGAGTTCGGCGAGCGCTGGCACTGTCAATTGACCGTAAGCAAATCGTTCGCGAAGTCACCAAAGCCGGTCAGCAACCCGCGTTCTCGCTAGTGCCTCCGGGCATTGCGGGATACGAGCCTCCGCCGGGATTGTCGGGGTCGATCGATGAAGCCAAGCAATTGCTGACCGACGCGGGCTTTCCCGGTGGACGCGGGATTCCCAAGTTCACGATTCTTTATAACACCAGCGAGTCGCATCGCGCGATCGCGGAGGTCATCCAACAGCAGTGGCAGAACAACCTCAACGTGAAAGTCGATCTGCAAAATATGGAGTGGGGCAGTTTCTTAGACAAACGCACCCAAAAGCGATACGACATCTCGCGTGCGGCGTGGGGTGCTGATTACCCGGATCCCAATACCTTTTTGGATCTCTTTTTGACCGACAGCCCGCAGAACAATACCAACTGGTCAAACGCAAAGTACGACCAATTGCTTGCTGAGGCGGCGTCCGAGAGCAACGCCCAAAAACGTTTGGCCATGTTGGCGGAAGCCGATGCGATCTGGGCCGACGAGATTCCCGCGATTCCGATTTACTACTACGTCGGACTCAATCTCGTCAAACCATTCGTCAAAGGTTTCGCGCCGACGCCCCAGGATCACCATCCGCTTCAGTTGCTGCGATTGGAACCCAATTCAGGATGAGCCCCCGGTGAAAGATCTCCTTGGTTTCTTGGTGCGACGCG
>JBCCJB010000171.1:0-8422 GCA_039028015.1 Planctomycetota bacterium | reverse complement strand
CCCCAATCTGCAACGCGTGCATGTGACCCTTCCCAGCGGGCAAAACAAATCCATGTGGGTGTGCACGCAGTGCATTCGATCGGGACTGATTCGAAAAGCGGTTAAAACGAAGCCGTTCGATGTCAGTGGTGCCAAGTCGAAGTCCTAGCTAGCCCGCGGCATCAACGAAATACAGGCAACACATGGCTTCCCCTCAGGTTGATATTGAAAAGCTTGCTCGGCTGGCTCGACTCAATCTGACAGAGGACGAGAAAGCGGCCTTCGCACCTCAAATCGCAGACATCCTGGGATTTGTTGAGCAACTCGGTGAGCTGGACACGACCGACGTGGAACCGATGACCACCGCGCTCGATGTGAATAATCGATTCCGCACTGACGAACCTCAACCGTCGCTGTCACCCGATGTCGCGACCGCAATGGCCGCCGAGCATGATGAGGGTCACTTTCTAGTACCGCCAGTGCTCGGAAAGAAGTCGTAGTTCACTGCGACGTTGAGTACAGCGCTAGGTCTGGGTCACGCGGAACGACTCGTGTGGGCTTTGACCTCAAAGATCCACGGCCGTGTCGCTCGCGGAATCGTCCTCATGTTTTCGCAGCTGTTGCATTGCGGCGGCAAATGCCTCCGCCTGCAGCACTATCGCAGCATCCAAACGCTTCTTGGTCTTGGCCTCTTCGGCTCGCTGCTGCAACGCGTCGACCTCTTTCCAATCCAGCATCCAGTGTTTGCGTTCGGACGTTTGCCGAAGTTCGTCGATCATGCTCCACAGCTGATCATGAACGTCGAGTGAAGGCGTGGCATCAAATTGCCGGTAGGGTCCATGACCGTGCGCCCAAGACCTAGCCGGTGCGGATCCGGATCGACGCGAACCAGTCGTTTGTACCGACAATGAAGAAGCGGAACCACGACGCGATCTCGGCCGCCAGAAACGAATGGCCCACACGGCACCAGCGATCGCACCCAAAATAAAAGCAACCACCGCCGATCCCGTGAACTTCGGGTTGCCCATCGCTGCCACCAAGCCAAATCCAATCGCACCCAGCCAACAAAATCCCATCGTGAACAAAAGAGCACGCGATGGCGTGTTGCCTGATCGACGCCGACGCCGCGCCGCCAATTCAGGCGGGACCGCAGTGATCGTGTCATCGCTGATTTCAATCGCGAGGATCGTCGTGTTGTCAGGTCCGCCTCTGAGATTGGTCAAATCGACCAAAACCTGGACCATCAATTCCGGAGGCAGACAGTGCATCAACACTCCCAATTCGCCGTCGTCGACCTGACCAGTCAAGCCATCGCTGCACAGCAAATATCGATCGCCTGGCCGAGTCGTCAGCGGACCTTCCAGATCAACAACGACATCGGTCGATGGGCCTAGTGAACGAGTGATAACGTTCTTTGGAATGGACTTTCCAAGTGGGCTATCGCTGTGGACCTGACCGCTGGCCTGCATCTCCCAGACCAACGAGTGGTCAAATGTGAGCTGTTCTAGTTTTTGCTCGCGAAGCCGATACACACGCGAGTCACCCACGTGCGCGACGTAGGCGAATCCGGGCAACAGCAGCAGTGTGCTGGCCGTGGTGCCCATGTTGTGAAATTCAGGATTGCTGCGACCTCTCTCAAAGATCGCTTCGTTGGCGACATGAACCGCGTCAGTAATCGCAAGTTCAGGATCGTCATGACTACAACTGAAGTAGTGCATCGGAATTCGCTCGCTGGCGATTTGCGATGCCAGTTCACCCGCTGCATGTGCCCCCATGCCATCAGCGACAACAAAAAGATGACCCCGTTCGTGAAAACGCTCTCCCGATTTGGCAACCGATACGGCAAAAGCATCCTGATTATTCGCGCGACGCATCCCCACATGGGATAACGCGGCGTGAACAATTCCGGGCTGCCAAGGGTCGGTCAAATCAGTGGCTCGGATTGATTTAGGATCGTGAGAAAAATGGGCGATGCCTTCGCCGACGCGGCAACTGAAAAGCGTCGTCGACGCAGAAGCTCAAACACCGATGGCCATCCGATGCACGGCAACCATGTCACACTGGTCGGAAAGGAACAACAGTATAGAACAATGCGCGTTCTTTGTCCGTTGCCATGCGTTACCGCCAGACACGCATTGAGGTCACATGTTTCAGATGCTGCGAGCGTCGCGAGTGATGATCTCGGTCGCAAACCGACAAGCGTCGAGGTAATGGTCAACCAACAGATGCTCATCAACCGTGTGGATCGCCGCTTGACCGCACCCGAGCGTGACCGCTTCGATTGAATGCTGAAACAACCAATTCGCATCCAGCCCACCGTTAGCAACTTCGCAGCGTGGCTCGTAGCCCAGGCGTCTCAGTATCTCGGTCGCCGCGATAACCGACGGATGACTTTCGTTCAAGCAAAACGCTTCGTAATCAACGCGGCTTTCGAATTCAACGCGGCCGCAGCGACCCCGAACATCAACCGTCTCAGCTGCGGCCGCCTCAAACGCGCGGCGAATCGCCTTCACAATCTTCAACCGAAATTGCTGATCGTGGCTACGGGCTTCCGCTCGCAACGTGACCTTCGGCGTGACCACGTTGGTCGCTTCGCCACCTTCAATGACACCGATATTGGCCGTGCCAACGCCATCGGGCTTTTCAATAAGCCCTAACCAACCGCCCCGGTGCAGATCCGCAATGGCAAAGGCAGACACGGTGATGGCACTGACACCTTTTTGAGGTGCGACTCCGGCATGTGACGCATGCCCAAACACGTTGATATCGATTCGCTCGCCACCAATCGCTCCATGGCGAATCGTCTCCATCGTCCCGCCATCAAAATTGAACGCTTGATCGACATGTCCAATTTGAGTGACATCCAAGAATTGAGCGCCTTTCAAACCAATTTCTTCTTGCACCAAGAAGACCACGACTGCGGGTGGCAATAACCGCGTCGGCTCCGTTTTGGTCAAACCAAACCTTTCAATCACCGCTGTGGCGATCGCGGCACACCCACTTCGATCGTCGCCACCCAAACCCGTATTGCCTTCAGACCGGATCACGCGTCCCAGCGTCTGGTCGTCTTCGGTCAATGGTCGAGCACCACAGCAAATGGGCACCGTATCCATGTGGGCTGACAGCAGCGTTCTTGGTAACGATGCGTCACCCGGCAAAGTCACGATCACATTGCCGATATCGCCCTTGAATGGCGACCGAAGATGTGCGTCATCGACCGTGATGCAATCGGGCGGCACACCAGCCTGAAGCAGATCGGCAATGATGGCATCGGCAATGCGTTTTTCTTCGCCGCTACGACCCTCGATGGCTGCCCACCGACAAAAGCGTGACAATGCGAGATCTTCATTGATGGCAACTGACATGGTGCGATTTCAAGATGGACGACGCGTTCTATGACCGAACGACCGATCAGGTCGCCCGCGATTTGCTGGGCGGCATCTTAAGCAAACGTGATCGTGGCCGTTGGATTGGCGGTGTTATCGTCGAAACTGAGGCCTATTTGTCGACCAACGATCCCGCCAGCCATGCGCACCGCGGGCTGACACCGAGCAACACCAGTATGTTTGGCCCACCGGGGTCTATTTACGTCTATCCCATTCATGCCAAGCACTGCATCAACGTGGTCACACAGGCCAGCGGTACTGGATCGGCTGTTCTGATTCGAGCGTTGCAACCCATCTGGGGAACATCACTGATGAAGCGTCGCCGAAACAGCCATGATGACCGCAGATGGACATCCGGTCCGGGAATGATTTGCCAATCGCTCGGCATTGATCGGCGTCATGATGGAATCGATCCAGAGGTCGATCCGAAATGGTGTTTGATGCCAGGTCCTGCCACTGGGTTGGTCAATAAAATCTCGATCACCACCACACCACGAATTGGCGTCTCACAAGCAAAGGAGTTGCCGCTCCGGTTCTTTGTCGACGGCAATCGCTATGTCAGTGGCCGGGCGGCGGATCACAAACGACCTCGACGCGAAACACTGAAGATATCCGAAGCCGCTTTACGCCGATTTGGCTTCTTGCTGAGCTAGCAATCGCTTTTGGTATCGGCTTTGAACAATGTCCACCAGAATCAGGACAACAAGCACGAAGTAGAACGTGCTCTTGGTCATCGCTTTGATTTGATAACCAAAGAACGCGAGGTGAGCCAAATGCCCTCCCTCACTGACGAGCATCACACCGACGATAAACAGAATGAACAGGCCCAAGACCTCATACATTCGGTTCCGCTTCAGGAACTCAGCCACGCGATCCGCCAGCACGATCATCAGCGCTCCGCTAATAACGATCGCCGTGGCCATCGTGGCAAAATCTTTTGTCAACGCCAACGCACTCAAAATGGAATCGAACGAAAACACCAGGTTCATCAAAACAATCAGACTGATCGCCTTGGCGACACTAGTGGTTGGCTTTGAATCGCCGTGACCCGCATCAGGCATCGCCAGCAGATGAAAGATCTCTTTGAGCGCGGTCCACAAGATGAAACCACCGCCAAACAACACGATCAGACTGTGGCCCGAAATCGCCGCATCACACCAATTGAAATGCACTTCAACAAAGGGTTCTTCAAGCCGTTCAATCAGATTGACGACCACGAACAACAGAATGATTCGCAAGGCGACAGCCAAACCGATTCCAACTTTTCGCACATAGGATTGTCGATCCTCAGCGACGCGTTTGCTCTCAATCGAGATGTACAGCAGATTGTCAAAACCCAAGACAGCTTGCAGCAACACCAGCATGCCAAGCGTAAAGAGACCCGATAGAGAAAGCAGTTCGGTCATGGATCGCCGTCAAACCAAGTTGAAAAGTCGATCACTGTAGCAAATCCATCACGCCTCGCATGTCCGGTGGTAAAGGAGCCGTAACGGTCATCGGTTTACCCGTGCTGGGATTGGTGAATTGCAGCTGATGCGCATGAAGTGCCTGACGCTGCAACAAAATCTCATCGGCATTGTTTTGAATCGATCTTTTCGATGCGATCACGTCTTCATCAATCTTGGTTTGATCCTGGATCGATTTTCCAATCGCGCGTTGCAAATCATCGCGAGTCAATGATGCCTGCCCGCCATACAGTCGATCACAGAGTATCGGGCATCCAACGTGTGCTAAATGCACTCGAATTTGATGCGTGCGACCGGTTTTGGGTGTCACGCGCACTTGCGTCAACCGTCCAAATCGATGAAGCGCTTCGTAAAACGTCGATGCAGGCTTGCTAGACTCGTGACCTTCACGAATCGCTTGCTTTTCACGCTGATAGGGATGGCGTCCAATCGGTGCATGGATCCAATCACGATCGCGGTCCAATCGACCAGCGGTGATTGCTAAGTAAGTTTTGGTGACCGTCCGATCCGCCCACTGTTGAGCGAGATTCAGATGCGACGCGTTGTTTTTCGCCACCACGATCACACCGCTGGTGTCGCGATCCAAACGATGCACGATACCGGGTCGCGTCGGACCACCCACGTCTGATAGCGATTGAAATCGAAAGGCCAACGCGCTGGTCAGTGTTCCCGACCAATTGCCCCGCGCCGGGTGAACGACCATGCCCGCGGGTTTGTTGACGACGACCAGTCCATCGTCCTCATACAGAATATCCAGCGGAATGTTTTCGGGAATCGTATCGTCGGGCGTGGGCGGCGGCACATCGAACTGGATGACCATACCCGGCTTCAACTTCAAACTCGGGCGTTTCAAACGTCCATCAACGACACACCCGTCATTCTGAACCGCATCACGTACCTGCGTTCGGCTCAGACCATCACACGCTTGAGTCAGAAAGAGATCCAGTCGCATGCCGGCCGCCGCATCCGGCACAACGATGCGACGCGTGGTCAATTCGAATCCGAATCACCGTCCGACTCGGGCGGTGTTGATTCAGCCGCCGCGTCATCATCGGTCGCTGAATCAGACGCATCGGCAGCTTCGTCGCCTTCAGTCTCGTCATCGGACGTTGCTTCAGCTGGCATCGACACTTCAACGCCATCGGTGTCGACCGTCAGATCATCGACGGTGGTGTCGGGCAGTTCGATCGTCGGCACGTCGGGTAGCTCTTCAAGATCCGGCAGCGACGGCGGCAACGATGGCTCGGCCGGTGAAAAATCCTGTTCATTAAACCAAGCCAGAAATGCCTGGGTTTGCGGTTGTGATAACCGATTAATCCGTTGGCGGGCTTCGGCAATCATCGCCTCCGATTCACCCGCCTCCGCCGCGGCCTCGTATCGCGTGATGGCTTCATCGACCTCACCGAGCGCCTCTGAGATTCGAGCCAACCCAAACTGGGCGCGCGACTGAATGACGATATCGTCGCTCATCGCGAGCGCATCCTCGTAGGCTCGCTCCGCTTCGTCAAGCAACTCTTCAGCCTCAGCCCGACTGTTGAATAGCGATGAAAAGCCCGCCGCCATTTTTTGACCGCCTTGATAGAGCATCGACCAGGCGGCGGCTGAAGTATCGGGATAATTGGCAGCAATTTGACTGAGCGAATCAATGTCGCCAGTCCCCGCTGCCTCGATCAATTGCAAGGTGGCATCGGAACGATTGTCGGATGCTCTCGAGGTGTAAATTCCCCCACCAATCAGCAACGCGAAAACGGCAGTGACCCCCACCGCAATGGGCTTTGAGTAAGGCTCAATTGCCGTATTTGCCTTAACCAAAAACGCGGCCAACGCATTTTGCTGTAATTCGTGTTGGCGTTCGCTGTAATTCATCGCGGGCTGGCCCAGCGGAAAAGGGGGTCAAAAAAGAGGAGATTCATTGGGCCGCGAAGTATAGGAATCGTGGGAAACTCGCGTCAAGATTATCAGTTGTCTTGACGAACGGGCGGTCGACGTGCGACACCAAGGGTCCTAGCAAACAGGTCGTTTCCTTCACGACTTGCCCAGCAACCGTGAATGGCCAACGACACCTCAACCTGAGACGAACGCATGTGTGGCATTGTGGGATATGTCGGGTCGGATCCAGCGACCGACTTTTTGCTTGATGGACTACGACGTTTGGAATACCGCGGCTACGACAGCGCGGGTTTGGCAGTGCTTACCGACGGCGATTTGTGTGTGACGCGCTCCGTAGGCCGCATCGCAGCGCTAGCGCAAACGCTCGGCAGCGATCTGCCATCCGGGTCGGTCGGACTGGGTCACACGAGATGGGCCACGCATGGACCAGCAACTCAGGCCAACGCCCATCCCCATCTCGGTGGCGACGGCGAGGTTGTTTTGGTCCACAACGGCGTGATCGAGAATCATCAGACGCTCAAAGATGAACTCGTTGCCAAGGGCTATCAATTTCAATCGGCAACCGATAGCGAAGTCATCGCACATCTGATTGCGGAAGGACTTCGCAACACACCTCAAGATGACGCGAAACCAAATCAACGTTGTGTCACCGCTGTTCAGTGGGCGATTGCGCAGCTCCGAGGAACCTATGGACTAGCGATCCTGTTTCGCGAACGACCGGGACTAATGATCGCGGCCCGATTTGGCAGCCCATTGGTATTAGGAGTGGGACGCGGTGAGTACTTCATCGCCAGCGATGCCTCACCGCTATCGGGCCGTACCGACCGAATTGTTTATCTGGCCGATCACCAGTTGGCCGTGCTGACGCAAGATGGCTTCTCAGTCCTGCATCGCGACAGCGGCAAAGTTCAGGTCAACATCCAACCCTTGGATACCGAACTGGGCGATGTGAGCTTGAACGGTTATCCGCACTACATGCTCAAAGAAATCCACGAGCAGCCAGATGCGTTACGCAATGCAATGCGAGGACGTTTGAATGACGAGGACGCCACAGCGGTTTTTGGCGGACTGAATCTCACACCCCAACAGCTGCGCAGTGTTGAACGCATCATTTTGACCGGTTGCGGCACCAGTTGGCACTCGGCGCTCGTCGGCGAATATTTGATCGAGGAGTTATCTCGAATCCCTGTCAACGTCGAGTATGCCAGCGAGTTGCGGTATCGCAATCCACCGATTGAAAACAACACGTTGGTCTTTGGCATCACGCAGTCCGGTGAAACCGCTGACACACTCGCCGCACTCAATGAGACCAAGCGAAAGGGCCACCGCACGCTGGCCATCTGCAATGTGGTTGGCAGCAGCATTGCCCAAGCCGCCGATGGCGGTGTGTATTTGCACGCGGGTCCTGAGATTGGAGTCGCCAGCACCAAAGCGTTCACCAGTCAGTGCTGCGTGCTTGCCATGCTCGCGTTGTATTTCGGCCGGATGCGACACATCAGCTTTGAATCGGGAGGTCGCATCATTGAGGATTTACGGCGATTGCCCTCCGCGATCGAGCAGGCTCTGACCTGCGACAGTAAAGTTCGCGAGGTGGCCCAGAAGTACCAAAATGCGGACAACGTGTTGTACCTGGGACGACGATACAACTTTCCGACGGCACTCGAAGGCGCTCTCAAATTGAAGGAAATCAGCTACATCCAT
>JBCCJB010000170.1:0-8431 GCA_039028015.1 Planctomycetota bacterium | reverse complement strand
CGGATGGTTGATCGAGGATCTGGGGTCGGTCAACGCCACCTGGCTACGGATGGCTCAAGTCAAACTGGACGCCAACACCGAATTCCAACTTGGCGAACAACGATTCTATTTCCGGCCGCATGCACCGCGTTCCCAAGAATCGGTTCGAAAATAACTTTGGTATCTGCGATGGAGCCAGCACGGTCCGCCGTGGTGATTGGCGGAAAGCACGTCGAAGTTGTTTCCGCAACACTTTTAGACTGAAACGCCGACGATCTGGCTCGTCTTGATGGGTCCCAGCTGTCGACTGTCGATTGAAGTGGGCGGATTGTCGCCCACTACGAACCACTCGTCCGATGCGAGTCTGATTGGGTAACGCGATGCGTGGTCAGTGCGGTGGTCAACCGATGCGACGGGTCGATCGATCCGTAAACGTTTGACCCCTGCAATTTTTGACGCGTCGAATCGGATTGCAACGCGACCCTTTGGATCAAGCACGTCGCATGCATGTTGCCACGGTTGCCACTCGTTCTGATCACAGAATCGAATCAGTGCGGTGAGTCGAATTTGATCAATTGGGTAGAGCTGTCGCGATAGGCCGATGTTACCCGGTCGATCGTCCGACCAGCTGATCGCGCGATTGTCGCGATGCACATTTCGATGTTGGTATTGCAATTTGATCACGGAACTGTCGAGCGTTCTTGGCCAGCTCCACTCGCCCTCTTTTGATCGTTCAATGACGTTGCGTTTTGGACCGCGTGGCATCGCATCCCATCGCGATTCGCAACGATGGTCGTCGAAATCGATCGGAATAGGTGCCGGTGGGTGAGACGACACAACACGCGAGTGGCCATGGGTCACGTTGAGCAGTTTTCCGGTTGCCGAGCGATCAATTTGATCGCCAGGTCGGCCAAGAATGCGTTTGAGACTCAGGCCTCGATTGTCATTTCGATAGACAATCAAATCACCTGATCTCGCATCATCCGTTTGGTCCGTTGAAATGGAGATCGTATCGCAGTTGAAGGACCTGGACGTGCGGATCTGTTCATCAGTGAACACGCCGCCGCAGTGCCAGCAGCGAGACTCGCCATGCGTTGTTTTTTCCAGATGAGCCGCGATGATCGATTCGTCGACGCGGGTTTCAACACGACACGATTGGCACACCATCAGACGGTGATGGCCCCACAGGGTTGGGTTCATTGACGAGCCGCGGACCCGCACCTGGAAACGCTCTCGATGACGACATCCAAGAGCCAGGCCGGTACTCGTGGAGGCAGAAGCGATCAGGACCTGAGAAAAAGCACGACGTCCCAGTGTCAGATTCGTCTTGCGTTCTGGAGCTGCCGTTTCGTAAGCGTCAGGTTGGTGTCGATGGAACGACACCGTGCGCCCGCGTGAAGGAACTCCTGGCATGAGCTATCCATTAATCGACGATTCTGACAATCACCCTTTAGCTATTGTGGTCGAAACGGTCGCATCTTCGCTATTACGTGCTCATCCGGCACCAATTTGCCTCGAAGTCGACATCGATCACGACATTCGCTCACCCGTTGATGCGCCATCGCTGTGCCAGCTTTTGGATAGCGTGATTCGGCAAGCCTTGCTGGAAATGTCGGATGGTGGCGAACTGACGATCACGGGCTGTCAAACAACCACCGGCGTTGAGATTGAATTGGCCGATACCGGTCGCGACGTCGAAAGCCGCGCTTGCAAGTTGCCGATGATCGCTGCAGCAATGTCGGCGGATGTGCGATGGCAGAATTGCCCACAGGGCGGCGGTGCCGTGACGGTGTGCATTCCGTTCTATCGACAGCGTTCCGCCGATCAACAACGCAACCGTCGCGCGGCCTAAGCCATCATGTTTAATCCGCTTCAATCGACCACAATTGGTGCTTTAGAAAAGACGCTCGCGTTCACCGAGCGGCGGCATAAGGTGCTGGCGGGAAATCTGGCAAACATCAGCACGCCAGACTACCGAAGTCGCGATCTCGATGTGGATGCGTTCCAAACGGCGCTGGCTGAATCCATTCAAAGCCGCCAAGGTCGATCCAGCGCTGTCACGGCGAACGAAACGCTTGCATCAAATCGTTCCAATCCACCGTCGCCGCTGGCGATGTTCCGACAATTTGTTTCGGAACATCCAGCCGCCTCGGCCGACACCGATGCGATGTTGGGCGACCCTGAGATCTCAGGCCTCGATGCGACTGGCTCAGCAACATACACCATGCTGGATGACCACGATCAGACGTCCACAAGGGATGACCGCATCAGCGGGCCTCGATCACCGATGGAAGGCATCGTCTATCACGACGAAAGTGATGTTTCGATGGAACAAGAGGTGACCCGCATCGCAAAGAACCGACATCTGCATAACGTTGCCATCGCCACGATGCGCAATCAGTTCGACCTGATGCGAGCGGCGATCACCGAACGGGCTTAATCACCGAATGGGCCTAACCAATATCCAATTGAGTTTTTTGAGTTTTCGTATTCGATTCATTTAGTCTTCGATAGATCCATGATTAGCTCACTTGATATCAGCACGTCGGCGCTAGTCGCCCAGCGAACCAGACTGAATGCGATTTCAGGCAACATCGCCAACATCTCATCACTGGTCGACGAAACGGGTGCGGCGAATCCCTACCGTGCACGCCAGGTTGTTTTTCAAACTGATCACATGTCCGAAGATGGTACAGGCGCGGCAGGAGTCAAAGTGGCAGAAATCCTGCACGATGATTCCGAACCCCGACACAGGTATCAACCCGATCATCCACTGGCCATCACGGAAGGCAAGTGGGAGGGCTATGTCGCGTATCCGAACATTGATTTGACGACTCAAATGGTCGACGCCCTGGAAACGACGCGAGCGTATGAAGCCAACATCGGTGTGATGGAAATCAGTAAGGACATGAGCCGTCAACGCTTGACGATTTTGGCGTAGGAACTCGTTGAATGAATCCAGTTGGCGCGTCGCTCAACTCATTGCGTTCGCTGACCGCGCAATCGCGTGGCAATGCGACGCAATCCGGACAAGGCGTCACTGACAGCTTCTTGTCGCAACTGAACTCTTTGCCGACTCCGGATTCGCCGGATTTCGGAAAATTGACACAAGGACTGGTCAATCAGTTCCAGGGTGTCAACGCGATGCAGAACAACGCCGACGCCATGGTTCACTCAATGATCACCGGAGGCGATGTCAATGAAGCCGAAGTGCTGACCGCAGTGCAAAAGGCCGACTTGGCCTTTCGAATGATGCTTCAAATTCGCAACAAGCTGATGGATGCCTATCGCGAAATTCAACAAATCCAGATTTAGCGTTGATGCGGACTCTCCCGGCTACGAAATCGTCCTGTTCTGGTACGCCTTACGACGTCAGAGCCACGGAGGGATGAAACGCATGGCTCGAAGCCTCGAGCCGATCTCCAAACAAACCTCACACTAAGACTTCCGAATGCTGCAGACGACGCTGGAACAATTTCGCAAAGCTTTTGCCGCGATGCCGATTCCGTCGCGCATTATCGCGGGTCTGTTGGTGGTCGCGATTGTGCTCGCCCTTGGATTACTTGTGCGGACCTCCAGTCAAGCCTCTACAGAATTCCTGTTGGGTGGCCGTTTGATGGACGAGGCGGATCTTGACGCTGCTGAAGTCGCTTTTGGAACGGCGGGGTTAACGGGGTGGCGACGCGAAGGTCGTCGTATCGAGATCCCCAGCGAGCAACGAAGTGCCTTTTTAGCCGCACTCGCGGATTCCAAGTCATTGCCGATTTCGCTGCGCACAAGCGTGCAAGCTGCCCAAGAAACCGCATCCGCGTTTGAATCCAGCGCCATGCGAATGGCAAAGGAAATGCATGCGAAAGAACTCGACTTAGGCAACAAGATTGCCACCTTTGCTGATGTTCGCTGGGCCAGCGTCGAATATGACCGCGGACAGCGTTTGGGCCTGGCCCGAAGCGTTCCGCAAACGGCAAGCGTTGTCGTTCAGCCCGAAGGAACCGAGCCTTTATCGGCTGCGCGGATCGACATGATTCGGCGGATGATCCGAGGTTCCTATGCCGGAATGACGGTCGATGATGTTGAAGTGATCGACACCAATGGGACTGCCACACCGGCAATGCTGGCCGATGAAGATCCGCTGATGCGGAAACGTCGCGAAGCCGAAGCCTATTTCGAACAAAAGATCCGCAGTCATTTGTCAGGCTATGGGCCAATACGCGTGGCTGCGTTTGCTGAAATCGACCCGACGCTGGGTACGGAAAAAGCAACGCTCAAATACTCCGAACAACCCACCACACTCAGCGAGTCGTCACGCAAACGCGAAGTCGAATCATCACGTCCCGTTGGCGGTGGCGTGCCAGGCGCGACACCCAATGCGTTGACAAGCAACCGACCCGCGAAGCTCGAAGAGTCGTTGCAAACATCCAAAACAAGTGAAAGCACCAAGACCAGCGACAAGGTCGCCGGACAAGAATACGAAACCTCACGTGTCGCGGCACTGGAGATCAAACGCGTTCGTGTTTCGATTGGCATTCCCAGCAGCTACTTCCAAAAAGTGCACCAGTACAACTATTTGCAGGCTAATCCGACCGCGACCCAGAGTGACATCCCCGCGTTGACGGGTGCCGATTTGCAAGACTTGGTTGATCGCACGCGGCTGAAGATTCAAGGCAGCGTCAAACCGTTGCTACCGCCCGTTGCAGCCGGTGAGGATCAATTCCAGCTCGTTGAGGTGACCGACTATCCTGACCTTCCGATGCCAGAAATTGAAACGGCCGGGGCAGGTACCGCGGCTCTTACCTGGTTGTCCGATTCATGGCAAACGCTAGCGATGCTTGCACTGGCGGTTGTGGCATTGTTGGTGGCTCGCAGTGCGGTTCAGGGTATGGGTGGCGACAATGATCCAGTCGACTTCCGCGAAGGATTTGGCTTGGAACTGCCGGCACCTCCGGCTGAAATCGAGGATGACCCAGATGCCGCGGAGTCGATGGAAATCACCGGCGGTTCACTTCAAGAAGAGCTCGTATCACTCGTCGAAGGGAATCCCGAAGTTGCCGCCAACGTGATCCGCAGCTGGGTTGGAGACGCGGCCTGACACTTACCGACACCATGACGTCAAACAGTCCTGTCATAAGCCATGATTGCTGCAGACAGATTTTCCGACTGTACAACGGACTTCCAAGTCCGTTGAAAACTAAACCAAACGCCATCCACAGATACGTTCACCAATTAGCCACATATTAACAGTCACGTTTGTTGCCGAGATTCGTAGGAACAGCAGCAAGCGCCGACCGGCTAATGCACCATTCGTGCTGATGGAATGCAGCTAATCGTGACCTGAATCCGTGATCCTAGGACGAGTCCCTCACCGGTTGAACAATCTCGCGCAGTCAGTAGAGGACGAAGCCGCGATCAATGGTTTGGACAAAGTTGTCGAAGTCCGTCTTATTAATCGACATCCGTTGCTTCGTCGTCTCGCAGATATTTCCGTTGACCTTCAGGGAGCGGGTCAAATGCGAGCGGATCGACCAGAACATCCGATGTTTTTGCCATTCGCAGCATCGCAATCGCATCGCCATAGCTTCCGCCGGCTTGCACCATACCACCGAGCAGCCCGCCAACGGTGTTGTCGATTTCGATCCGCACGTCGTCCGCTCCGGTTCGGAATCGAGTTAGGCGGACTTTGCCTGGCGTTTGGGTTTCGCGAATCATCCAACCTGCAGGACCGCGAAACACCGTTTGGATGTTGAGAGGAGATGCATTTCCAAAGACAACAATCTCGGCACGATTGCGAAGCGAGGCCACTATCGCGGGCGAGCCTTCTGCGGTGAGTTCAAAAAGTTCGAATGGGCGGTCGTCGCGAGCCGCGTCCGAAGGTGTTTCACGACGACGCAAGGCGTCAAAGGCGCCGTAGCGAATTTCAAGCGATGCGTCGGCGAACAGTCCGGCTAGGGCTGGCTTGACGTCGTGATGCTTCAAACCTCGCAACGCTTCCAAAGCCGGCTGACGAAACGCAGGATCATCTCTCAGACACTCAATCAACGGTTTAACCGCTTCGGCACGATCTAAATAGGCGAGTGCTTCAGCGGCATAAAACTTCAGCTCAGGATTCGACTGCGTGGTCGCATCAATCAAGGTTGGAATGGCATTTTCGCCCATGCCTTCGAGCTTGATAGCAGCGTCCGCAGCCGTTGAGACGTCCCGAAGTTGCTTGCCCAGTTCAACCAATCGTGCTTGCGTGCCGGCCGACTCCGGCGCGACACCAAGACCGCGCAATGTTTCCATCATGCGAAACTCGTTGCCTCGATACCGGGGATGGACGTCTATTTCGATGAAATCATCCTCGACAGCTTTCGCGATGCCGCGGCGAGTTGTCCCATCAAAAAAGTAAAATCTCCGATTGATCGCCGCCGCAATGGCACTGGCCATTTTCACATGCTGGAATTCTGGCCTGAGGATCAGCCCCAGCCGACGATCGGTTTGCACAATCCCGCCCGAAAGCAATTTGCCTTCGATGCGTGTGACGAGGTCTTGACGGCCCTCATGATCAAATCGTGTCAGCACCGATCCCATGGCGATCGCCATCACATCGCTGCTGCGGACGGCTCCCCCAAGCGATTGTTGATGTCGCAAACGCGTATCGAGCAGCCAGCCGCCGTGAAGGTTTGTGGCCTCAGTCTTCACCGGTGCTGACAGCGTGACGTCAATTCGATCGCCGCGACGTGCCCCGGGTGGAATGAGAGCGTTGACGCGAACCAACGCCGTATCATCGCGTTCGAGATATTGATTTGGGTTGACGACATCTCGCCGTTTCATCTCTTCCAATAGTTGATCTCGGTAACCCGATGGTTGCGCGGGACCGCCCGTCGATGGCAGATCATTGACCACGCCGACGCCTTCGACGCGAACAAATTTGAGACCGCTGGGGACGGCCGCGGTCCCGATCAGATCAGGCGGATCTGGAACTTTGAGCAGTTTCTGCAATGCAGCGTCACTATCGCCGCTCTGATCCGAACGTCCCCACAGGCTGGTGCAACCGCTTCCGCTGGTTAAAAAAACCGACGCGAGGCCGAGGTGGGCCAATAACGACCGCCGCGAGCAGCCTTTCGTTGCCTCGAACATTGTCCCGGCGGTACGGTAAACTGTTGCAGTCATGGATTTTCCGTTGGAAGAGCACAGTGCCAGCCCGTTACGCAATACGCAATCGCATTTCGCCGAGACAACCCCAGCGGGCCGTCATCCGCCTGTTGATCGTCGCCGCTGCGGCGGCTCGGATGCTTTTAGGTGGTTCGTCACTGATGAGCCTCGCCCATGCCGATGTGACCAACGAGCTTGATCGCCGCACTCAAGATCCCGATGTGGCCGCCATCAAGCGCGGCTGGGATTTTCTGACCCAGCAAGCCGTGCTCACCAGCGATTTCGATCAATCAACAATCGATCAGTTGTATCTGAGTTGGCCCGAACCGCTGCGAAGCGAAGCGGAATCGATGTCGATCGAAGAACGTCGACAAATGACGCTTCAGCGATATGGGCTAACACCGCGACCCACGCACCGTGTTGAGGCTAACCCGATCAGCGGCGAAGTGGTCTCTCGATTTGATCAAGCACCGTCGGATTGCGTCACACCGCTGCAGTATGTCGTCGACGCATCGAGCAATTGGACGATGAACTGCTTTGCCTGTCACGGCGGAACGGTCTATGGCAAACCGACTCCGGGAGCGCCTAACAATCGCTATGCATTGCAGACGCTGACCGACGAGCTACGAACCACGAAGTTCAAAATTGGCAAGCCGCTGGCACGAATGGAATTGGGCTCGCTATTGGTCCCTCTAGGTACCACTCACGGTACGACCAATGCTGTGGTTTTTGGCATGGGGCTGATGCATTACCGCGATGAGGAGCTGAACGTCGTAGATCGTATGCCGGCCCAGTTCACGCATCATGACATGGACGCCCCGCCATGGTGGCACTTTCACAAACGGCCATACCTCTACATCGATGGATTTGCCCAAAAAGGTCATCGCGGACTCATGCAGTTCACGATGATTCCCGACAATGACGCGTCGTTCTTCCGAAAGCATGAAAAAGATTTTGAAGATGTTTATGCCTTTATCAGCTCGCTCCGCGCCCCCAAATTTGATGGGGAAATAAATCATTCACTTGCCCGGCAAGGTGAGCTCATCTTCAACGATCACTGCTCGCAGTGTCACGGCACGTACGGCACAAATGAAACGTACCCGAACAGGATGGTTGCACTTGAGGATATTGGCACTGATCCGGTTCGGGCAAATGCATTAACCGTTGAGGGTCGGTCCAAGTATGCCCGCAGTTGGTTTGCACACGCGAGCGAGCCGGACGAGCAGATTACCGTTACTGACCCAGATGGCTATGTCGCACCGCCGCTGGATGGTGTTTGGGCTAGTGCGCCTTACTTTCACAACGGCAGCGTGCCGACGCT
>JBCCJB010000169.1:0-8482 GCA_039028015.1 Planctomycetota bacterium | reverse complement strand
TGACCAGCAGTTCGCATCCGAAGATCAAAAATGGAATCGGTATGGCGGGCCACGCTTAGCCGAGGGATATCAGACCGCCAACGTCATCGATATGTTGCGACGTTGCGTCGACGCGGTCGAGGCAAAGGGATTGGTTCTCGTGCTGGAACCGCTCAATTGGCACGCCAATCACGGTGGAACGTTTCTCAGGCAAAGTGACCAGGCGTACGCCATCTGTCGAGCGGTCGATAGTCCGTCATGCAAGGTTCTATTTGATATTTATCATCAGCAAATCACCGAGGGTAATTTGATCCCGAATATCGATGCGTGCTGGGATGAAATTGCGTATTTTCAGGCGGGCGATAACCCGGGACGGAAAGAACCGACCACGGGTGAAATCAATTATCGGTCAATCTTCGCTCATCTGCATGCGAAGGGTTACGAGGGCGTGATTGGGATGGAGCATGGCAACAGTCAGCGCGGCGCTGCCGGTGAACGAGCGGTGATTGAGGCCTATCGACAGGTCGATGACTTTTGACTGATCCGAGCACCGGTGTGAAAAAGTCGTCGTGTCAAACTCGGCAGCGTCATGGTTTTTATCGCGTCGCTGCTGTCGCTCCACCTGTGCATGTGGCCAATCCATCGGCGAATGTCGCTGCCGCGATGGTGGCGATCGAACAATTAAATGCACCGGATTTGATTGTCTTACCGGAACTGGCGTTAACCGGTTACACGTGTGGCGATTTGTTGTTGACCAAGCCACTACTGCAAGCGGCGGAACGAGCCCTGATGGAGCTCGCCGCCAGGACCGAGGCAATCAATGCGGTCGTCATCGTTGGATTGCCGCTTGGCGTAGAGACAACAGTCATGAACGTTGCCGCGGTGCTTTCGGGGGGCCGCTTGTGCGGCGTCGTGCCAAAAACGTTTCTTCCGAACTATCGCGAGTTTTACGAACAGCGGCATTTTGCAGCCGCATCCTCATCGGATCCGAGCGAGGTTTGCATCGGCGAGCACTGTGTCCCTTTCGGAACCGATTTGTTGTTTGTTGATCGTGATGCGGTCATCGCCGTCGAGATTTGTGAGGATCTTTGGACGCCCATTCCGCCAAGCTGCCATGCGGCGATGGCGGGTGCCAATGTGATCGCGAATCTTTCGGCCAGCAATGAACTCATCGGAAAGGCGGACTGGCGCCGGGAACTCGTCCGCAGCCAGTCAGGGCGGTTGATCGCGGCTTATGCGTACGCTTCGGCGGGCCCCGGTGAATCCACCAGCGATTTGGTGTTTGGTGGCCATAACGTCGTGGCGGAAAACGGCGTCGTTTTGAATCAGTCTCGTCGCATTGGTGATGGACGCGGGTGCATTGAACTCGATGCGGACGGGCAGCAGGTCACGCTGGTCACATGTGATGTGGATCTGCAGAAGCTCGCGCATGATCGTCGTGTGGTGGGCTCATTTGATGATGGCCGTGGCAGAAATGAGCGATCGTTTCGCAAAGTGTGTCTTGATCGTTCGCACGATGCATCGGGTGTGTCGTCCTTGTTGCGGGATGTGGACGCGCATCCATTTGTTCCCGACAATCCTGCCTCGCGACAAGCCCGTTGTGCTGAGATTTTGGAGATCCAGACGGCGGGTTTGGTCAAACGTCTTACGCTTCTTGATCCGTCAACGCCGTTGACGATTGGCATTTCAGGAGGTCTCGATAGCACGTTGGCGTTGATCGTTGCATTACGGGCAATCGATCAATTGAAACGCGAACGAACACAGATCCACGCCTATGTGATGCCTGGGTTTGGCACGTCGGAACATACCCGTCAAAGTGCGGATGGTTTGGTGGCGGCAACCGGTGTGACGTCACGGATGATCGATATTCGACGATTGTGCCTTGACGCCTTTGACGCGTTGGACCACCGCCCGATGGGCATCGATGTTGATGCCGACACGGATCTGCCAACCCTTCAGTCGAAACTTGAGTCGATCGATGCGTCGGTTCGTGATTTGGTGTTTGAAAATGTGCAGGCGCGGATGCGGACCATGCTGCTGATGAATGGCGGTTTTGTTCTGGGGACGGGGGACCTGAGTGAGCAGGCGTTGGGCTGGAGTACCTACAACGCGGACCATATGTCGATGTACAACGTCAACACGTCAATTCCGAAAACCTTGGTTCGATACTTAGTAAGATTTGCCGCCGACCATCTGTTTGAAGGTCGTTTGCAATCGCTGCTGCATCGCATTGCTGACACGCCGATTTCGCCGGAATTGTTGCCGTTGTCACAGGACGGTTCGATTCGCCAACACACCGAGGCGGCACTTGGGCCCTTCGAAATGCACGACTTTTTCCTGTACCATTTCGTACGCGGCGGTTGTGACGCAGCCAAGTTGCAGTTCCTGGCAGAGCATGCGGAGTTTGACGTCGCGTATTCGTCCGATGAAATTGCCGCGACGTTAAAGATCTTCATGACGCGATTTTTCGCCAATCAATTCAAACGCAATTGTGTCCCCGATGGTCCGAAAGTTGGTTCTGTTAGCCTTTCTCCTCGTGGTGATTGGCGGATGCCGTCCGACGGAGACGTCGAAGCTTTCCTCCCCGGAAACGAATAATCAGAAATCAGGTAATGAATCGATGAGTTCAACGTCCGAACCAGCGCTGGAAGTGTCGGTGACTGAGGTCAAGCAAATGCAGGATGCATCCACCGATTTCTTGTTGCTTGACGTGCGCAATCCCGACGAATACGAACTCTGCCGCATTGAAGGTTCAATGCTGCTGCCGATGGGTGAGCTGATGGACCGGATTGGCGAGATCGAAGAGCATCGTGATCGAACGATTGTGGTTCACTGCCATCACGGCGGCAGGAGCATGCAGGTGACGCAGTTTCTGCGGCAGAAAGGTTTCTCGCACGTTCAGAATATGGCCGGTGGCATCGAGTCGTGGTCGCTGGAAGTGGATTCAGCCGTGCCGCGCTACTAGCGCATCCTACGAAATCACGTAGGACGGGGACTCCTACCCGTCGACTCGCAAACCGGAGTCGGCCATGAGTGACCGACCTACGCAAAAGTTCAAAATACTCCAGGCGGAGCCTGATTGGTCAGCTCTTGACGATGCGAAAACAACCAACTTATCGATTGTCTGCTAAGAAGGCTGCGAGTTGATCCGCCAGCCAGTCGCGAAACTCGGGTGTTGCGGGTGGGCAATGTTTGCAATCCGGGATGACTTCGCCGCGGCAGTCCGGTACCAGAGCTTGCATTCTCTGATAGAGCGAATCGCCGGGAAATGAGATGTCATCGGCTGCGGCAAGAACCATCACCGGCATTGCCAGTTCTCGCAATTCTTGGTCGGTCGCAAGCGGTGGCAATCGAAAATCGAACGGCATGTCTCGAAACGCGTCGCCCATAAAATGACCCCAGTCGTCGTCCCAGTTGGTGAACAAGGGATCGAGAAGCCGACGCAGATTTGATGGTGATGGTCGTAGCCGATACCGCAGCATGGGAATGGCGATGCGAATCAACCCAACCCAATGTGATCCGGAAACGATTCCCGCGGGAACCAGCAATGCCAGGCGATTGATGCGTTCGGGAAACACGGTTGCCATTTGTCGAGCAATAAAGCCACCCCAACTGACACCAAAGACAGGTGGGCAATCGAGCTGCAATTCATCTAGCAGATCCAATAACCAATTTGCATGCGATTCGTCGGTAAGTGACAGTCGTCGTTGAAGACCACGCACCGACTGACCGGGCAAGTCCGGTGCGATCACTCGATAACGATCCAGAAGTGGACCGAGTTCAGACATGATGAATGACGAACCCGTCCGCATTGCATGCAGGCACACCAGCGGTGGTGCGTCGTCGGGGCCGGCAGTCAGAACGTGATTGGTTCCATAGCGGGTCGGTATCTCGCGGCTTTCGGTTGGCACGCTGATTCGCGACTGAAAGCGCCGGTACCAACCCTCAAGTCGGTCTCGGGCGGTTTGATCACGCCAAACGGGTCGTTCTAGCCGCGGGCCCATTGCAACAAGCTTTCGATCACACGGTAATCGTTGAGCAACACAGGTTTCGAATCTTTAAGGTTTCGATGATGAAGACGGCTGGTCCGACCAAACGCCCAACTCATTTCCGCTGGGGTCGGAAAAATGAAATCGTCGTCCACCAGGAAAAGACATGATTTCGGCAGTGATCACACCGCCAGCTTTGATCACCGAATGGTAGGACGCTTCGAGGTCTTCCGAATAGAGAATCACCAGTGGTCCGCCCTTGGCGATGACTTCAGATCGACAGATGCCGCCACATTCGCCGTCGGCCTGCATCTTTCGGATGCCGACGTAGTCGGGTCCGTAATCATTGAACTTCCAGCCAAAGGCAGCACCATAAAAGTCTTTGGCATCGTTGACGTTGGTCGCTGAGATCTCGATGTAGTTAATCTCATGATGCACATTCATGATTGCTTAACCTCGCGAAAAATGGATCATGATTCAGCTGCGGTTTGAATGAAAACAGTCACCACGCCATGCACAGAAGATCAATTGGGAATCGGCAACGCAAGGCTCACCAGCGTTCGATCGCCGCGAACAAGAATCTGATTGCCCACCACCACAGGTGCTGACCAGCACGGATAATTCAGTGCAGGCCGATCATCGGACGGTTCCGTTAGATCCCACACAGCCAGCTCCTCATAGCGATCGGGCTGCGCCTTGGCCATGTGAAGTGTTCCCGCTTCTTTCAAGATCAATAGCACGTCGCCCAACAGAGTTGCCGTTGATCGTCCCCGTTCCAACGCAGTCCACTGCACGTCGCCGGTGTTGAAATCGACACAGCGAAAATCGCTGTCGGGTGCATTGCGACCACTGCAAGCGTACAGGAAGCCATCCTTCAAAATTGGTGTCGACAGATGGGAGCGAATCGCTTGTTCGCGACGACGTCCCGGTGGGTCTTTCCAGATCTCGGTGAACGTCGCTTTGTCGTCGCTGATCGCGATGCGATAGCAAGCCGAACCAAGATCATAACAATCGCTGATGAAGACTTGATCACCCAGCACGACGGGCATCATTGCGTTGACGCTTTCGAGGATTGCCGCGCGATGGTAGACGCTGCCCAGGTCGCGACCATCTTTGGGATCGATCACATGCAGTGAATCGCGTGCAAAGAACAACGCGACCGTACGGTCTCCAATGATCATGGGTCGCGGACTGCTGTAACTGGCCAAATCGTCGCCGGTTTTCCAGCGGATCTGACCGTTTTTTCGATCGAAGGCAACGACCAGCGATCCATTGGGAGAAACCCGATTGAGTTGCCCCGGTGCAACGGATTGGTCTTCCGCGGGACTGCCACCTACCATGACCAACACCATGTCATCGATGACGAGTGGTGAGGAACCGACGCCGAAGAAGTTCTTGATGACCCCAAACTCAGCTGTGGTATCGATCGTCCACAATTCGGAACCATCATCGGTCGATCGTGCTGTCAGCTGGCCATCGACACCGAGGGTGAAGATCTGATCCCCATCAATCGTTGGCGTGCATCGGGGACCGGTTTCGTAACCGTACATGTCTCGATAATCGACGACCTGGGCCGCCGACCAGATCTGACGACCGGTCTGCACATCGACTTTCCGAAGTCGCTGTCGTCCGGCAATCGCATCAAAGTGAAAGTAATGACCGTTTTTGACGACGCCCAGTCCGTAGCCGTCACCGAGTTCCAAACTCCAATTGAGCGTTGGCTGATCTGACCATGCTAACGTTGCAAATGAGGTGATCGGAGAGTCTGAGACGTCAACGATCCCATCAAATCGTTCCCCCAAGAACCTTGGCCAGTCCGGTCCGGCCAGCAATCCGGAAGGCTCAGCCGCCGAAACGCTTACGCGGAACATGACCATCAACACGGCAAAGCATACGAGTCGTCCCATCAACGTCGATCCTTTATCACATTGCTAATCGATATGCGGTCGCGAAATGTTGAGTCGCACACCATTCCGCTAAGCGGCGGTCGTGATACGCTCGATCCGAGTCATCGCCAAAAGTGAAAGCCAGTGAGCTTTGATTCGACCGTCAGCGTCATCCCGATACAGAACGTAAGCGGTCATTGAATCGACGGCGCAATCACGATGTCCCTCGATGACAACGGATTGGCCATCATTCATGTGGACGCGAACGGGCCCGTCATCGATCTCACTTAGAAGTGTTTCGCGGTCCACAGATGAGCCCAAGGTGAAGAGACAGCTGGCGTTGACTTCCGCAACAGTCTAGGCGATCGGGTACCGCTTGGGCGTTAGAATTTCCATCGATACTCCATCCGTGTGCCGTAAACATTTTGCAGTCCGTTACGCCAGCCATGCATCACGTCGAATCGAAGTAATCGACTGTGGGTGATCGGAAACTGATATCGCCCACCGATTGCAAACTGGTCTCCTGCAACAAATGGATTCTGATCACCGTGACGCGTTAAGTATGCAATTTCCAGTAGCAACTGTCGGTCGAGTCGTTGGCCCAGCAGATCAACGCCCAAGCTACCGCCCGCCGTATCGAATCCGGTTGCATCAAGCGTTGCAAACCCGTTTAGACCATCTGTGTCGAAGTTGATTCCCGTATTGCGTAAGATCCCACCGCTGCCGCCGGCCCTGGCGACCGATTGGGGCCGTCCCCAGCCATAAAAGGCGTTCGCGTAGGGCACAAACGTGAGCGGACTGGCCGTGATCCAGCTGTTTTCGCACAGCAACAAACCGCCGTCAGCGGTGCGATCAGCTTCAGGCCCAGTTTGTCCGAGATTCAGAATCACCCGAAGCGAATTACTGACTCGATCAAAGTACCGCCGCGTGAAGCTTGCCGTCACATTGTGGTAGTTCAAATGCGCTTGATGCCGATCTCGAACGAACGCGTAACCTGATTCGATGTAGCCACCGTACGCTTCAATGAATGCGGCCGCTCCAAAGAATTGACCGCGATGATCATCGACACCGAATGCGTTTGAGTTGATATGGTCGATGGCTGCAAAGAGTGTGAGATCAAAGTTGGACCAATTAAGCAAGCGGTTGTGACGGGCGGGAAATCCAATTGCCGCCCCCGTGACCGCGTCTTCGAGCCAAATGCCGTTTTGAAACAGCAGGGGCACCAGCCCAATTGCGATCGGAATTTCGGCTGGCGATGGTTTGTTGTGAAAGCCACCCCACATTGCTCCCAGGTCACCTTCGAAGAAAGCGGTCACAAAGTTGGGGTCAAAAACGTTGTTCAGGTCAAAGCGTCCATCGCGAAAGTCGATGCGCGAGATCTCGCCACCTCGATTGAGCGGTCCAATAAAACCATGGAAGCGCTCGGTGTCTGTCAAACGCAGGTCCATATCCAAGTTCATCAGCGTCGACAGGTTGTCCGTTCGGCCCGCTGCGTTGCGGCCACCAATGATCCCCGTCCGCGTGTCACCGTAAACGTAGAACTGCGGGTGTGCCAAATTGGTTGATCCAAACCAATTGCGACCGCGTGGTGTGATACCGCCGCCATAGAACTCGCGGCCCCATTGCACCCACGGGCTTTGAGTCGGCACGGGACGCTTTGCGTCGTAAACCCATGCTTCTCGCGCCCCATCGTGAAAGTCGGACAGTGGCGGCAGTGGTGTCGGTGAGAAGTCGCCTGCAAAGGATTGCAGTTGTGACGTGATCCAATCAGGCGAGCGATTCATTGTTGCGATCGTGCCATGGTCGAACGCGCCAAAATCACCGCCCACGGTTTCGCTGCAGATGAGCACGACGAAACACATCATCAGATTCAATCGCCAGATACCCCGAATCGCAGTGATGCGTCCGAGTTGCGTGCATCGAGTTTGGCGAGCGAACCGATTCATCGTCATCGCACCCAGAACGCGTGCGAACCATGCGCGAAATCGATCATGCGCTCATTCATCCGCCGGATCATATCGGGAGTGCAGTTGATCAAACGCATGAAGTACATCGGTTCGGTGCGGCTTCGCATGCGCACGCTCAATCGATAGGGTCCCGGCACGGTGAGCGCTGATGCGGGGATCGTGTATTTGGCAATGCGATGATCAAGCGGCGGGATGCTGTGCGCTTCCATGCGAATGAGCGGCGGGTGATTCAGAACACTCACCGGGACCGCGCCAGGTCGGAGCAGTGGAAGCGGGTCGAGGCTGTAGTTCAGCGGCAAGGCGACTTCGCGATCGGTGCCACGAACGTTGCTGATCAAAAACTTCGTTTGCAGATTGAACAGCCCTTTGTCTCGGGGGATTCGACCTTTGGCCACGTCGATGCTGTGCATGTCAGCAAGGTCTGCATTGGAATCGAGATAGCCGGTTTCCCAGACACGATCGCCGTTGGGGTTGATCAGGACGGCGTTGAGCCACATTTGAGGTTGGGCACCCAAGGATCCGGTCGGCAAGTTGTGGCCATCACTGATGTTGTCGACGCTATACCAAATTCGCAGCGCACTCCCCACCAGGGGTTGCGTGAAAAAATTGGGTGCAATAATTTTTTACACGAATCCCTTGGTGGGTAGTGCGCTGCGGCGAG
>JBCCJB010000168.1:0-8494 GCA_039028015.1 Planctomycetota bacterium | reverse complement strand
GTTCATCGTTGTGCATCACCGTTTGGCATCAGGAAAATGCCAAACTACCGGCGCAAATATTGGGCCAGTGCGTGTTGTTTAGGCTCGCAATCTTATCGGAATTTGGAAAAAAGATGGCATTGGGCGATAGCCCATCGGCTTATAGAGCGATCTCGCTTCGTTTCCGATTAGGGTCTCAGTCAGTCGCCGATCGATCTGGGGTGGCTCGCCAATGGAGTGCGGGCGTCAATTCAAGCTCCTAATGATTCAAATCGCTTCAAGTTCGCGATGCTTTGTTGGACGATGGTCTCGACACCCGGCGTGTAGTCAAAAACTTCGACGCTGATCCAACCATCGTACTGAACATCAGCGAGGGATTGCATGATCGGCTCAAATGCCACATCACCCATTCCCGGTCCCAACAAGTTGGGATCGTTGGCGTGGAAGTGGATCATCGCGTCCGCATGATTACGGATGACTTGATCAATTGCCATCGCTTCGGTGCTCATCGCTTTGACATCCAAGTGCAAACCAATCGCCGGATCATCGATCATCGCCATCAATTGCCTTGCCTCATCGGCGGTGTTGAGAAAATTGCCTTCGCTCGGCCCCAGTGGTTCCAGTGCAATTTTCACGTTTCGCTCATGACACTTTGGCAATGCCGAACGCAACACGTCCGCGGCGTTGGCCATGGCTTCATCCATGGATTGACCTTCGGTTCGATTACGCTGGCCCGGCGAACCAAGGACCATGATCGAACCGCCCAAATCAGCACACAGATCAATCAATTCGTTGAAGTGATTTGCAGTGGCTGATCTGACGGAAGTGTTTCGCGTTGTCAGATGAAATCCAGTCGTGTGGGCGAGTAACCAATGGATGCCCAGGATTTCCAGTCCCGCGTCGGTTACCAGATCGCGATATCGGTGACGAGCATCGAGGTCAAAATGGGTGATCCAAGGTTGGTCCGATTCCAATTTGCCAAGCATGAATGGAGCAACTTCCCAGCCGGTGTATCCAGCGTCGGCGGCCATGGAAAGTGCCGCCTTGGGGTCCATATCACCGAATGTCTCATTGCAGATAGCGTAGCGTGGCATCGCGGCAGGTTCTCGAATCAAGTAGAAATGAATGGTGATGAATCCGTCCGGTGTCACCGGACACGCCAACAGTTTTGGGACCCTTATGTGCTGTTATTGCCGATTCCTGCTCGAAGTGTCGACCCGCCGCTTATGGTTCGGTCCAAGTCTTTGTTGCTTCATGTTGATTCTTATGACGGGATGCCAGGTTGCCAGCCGTGGTAGCGTGCCGGGCCCTCAAGATCCGGATGCTCCGGAGCAATTCACGTCGACGCCGTCGGGTCTGCAGTATCGTATCCTTCGCAAGGGCGATGGGAATTTCCCCTCAGCCACCAGTTTCGTAACCGTGGATTATCAAGGCGTTCTTAACGAGAGCGGACGTGAATTCGATAGCTCGTATGGTTCGCGCGAACCAGCCAAGTTCAACTTATCCAGTGTGGTACCGGGTTGGACCGAAGGCATGCAATTGGTCAGCGTAGGCGGCATGATCGAGTTGATTGTGCCGCCTAGTTTGGGTTATGGGGCAGCCGGGATTCCGGGAACGATCCCACCCAATGCCACGCTTCGGTTCGTGGTCGAATTGCGTGACGTTCGTGGCGGGTGACCGATGAACGAAACGCCACCGAACCGAACCCGCAAACCGATCACGCTGCGAACACCAATTGCTTTGGGTGTCACGCTGATCGTGCTGCTCGTCATCCTGACGGCACTGTGGGTTTCCGGGACGGTGATTGGGATTCTGACCAATTCCCAGAGCGCCGGAGTGTTCATCGGTTTGCTCGCAGCAGGCACTGTGTTGCTGATCGCGGTGCTAGCTGGTGTGATTATGTATCTGACGCTGAGCGTGAAAGCATTTCAACTCAACCGGCGTCAATCGAACTTCATTGATTCGGTGACGCACGAACTAAAGAGCCCGATTGCATCGTTGAAGCTGTACCTGCAAACCATGTCACGACATCAGGTCAGCATCCAACAGCAATCCGAATTCCACCAGATCATGGCGGATGATGTGGAGCGACTCGATTCATTGATCAATCATCTTTTGGACACGGCGAGAGTGGAACGTGGCGAAACATTTGAATCGACCGATGTCGAGCTTGAACCTTTACTGATGAAGGCCGCCCATGCGGCGTGCGTCCGACACAAACTGCCCGATGAGACGGTGCGGGTAACGTGTCCCGATCTGATACTTGAGGCTCCAGTGATTCAATTGGAAATCATGTTTCGCAATTTGATTGATAATGCGGTGAAGTATGGTGGTTCGCCAGTTCGCGTGCTCGTGGAAGCCGCTTGCGATGACGCGGGCACAATCACGGTCAGCGTGATCGACAACGGCGAGGGTATTCCGGCGAACCTACGTCGCAAGATCTTTGGACGATTCGTACGCCTTGGTAACGAACTGGAACGCAGTCGTCCGGGTACCGGACTGGGCCTTTATCTCGTGCGGAACATCACGCACGCCATTGGAGGACGCATCAACATTTCCGATGCCAAAGACACGGGCGTTTTTGAACCTGTGCTCGCGGAAGATCCATCAGCATCCGAGGAAACCAATCGGTTTCAGACACATCAAGGAACGCGATTTGATATCACGCTTTATGGAGGACGCATTCGGCCGCCCGCTGAAGCCGTTGCGTGATTGAAACCGCTCGGTGTTTCTGAACTCCGGAAGCACTTGTTACCGTTGGAAAATCGGCAGATAGCCACGGTCCAGTTGCATCATGATTAAGTTGCAAGCCGTCACGTAGACCGGACCAATTTGCCCGTTCCATGAACCGTCGCCCTGTTGTTCAGCTGTAATCCGGTCGTACAAGCGATCACGAAAGGACGTCCATTCATCGGGCCCCTGACGGTAGATCACTTGGCTGTAATACAGATACGTGTAGTGCCAGTGACCAAACGCCCGTGTGCCATCATCAATGTTGTGGAGTGTCTCTTTTGCGTAATCAAACATTTCCGGCACGTGTTCGCTGTCGTAGTCTCCGGCGTTGTAGAGTGCGGCAAGCGCCGCCGCCGTGATCGCGGGTCGACTGCTGCCGGTTTGCCGACTGCTGTAACTGATCCCGCCATCTGGATTCTTACAGCGATAAATGTACTGCTTGGCTTTATCGATCACCTCTGCTGAAACAGGAATGCCCGCGTTGCGGCAACCTCGTAAGCCCTGCACTTGGGTGATTGTGGTGCTGCCTTCATCGAAGTCGTTTCCCTCCTTGGCCGAAACGTAGCCCCAACCACCGGCAGCCGTTTGAGCGTTGCCGCTGAATTCGACCGCTTTGGTCAGCACTTCAACCAGTTCTTCACGGCGATCAATCAAACCTTCTTCGCCAAGCACCTGCGAAAGAAACAACATTGAAAACCCGTGCCCGTAGGTGTAACGCGTGTCGGTTTGAGGGTCGCCAATCAGGCCATTTGACCTCGATTTTGTAATCAAGAAATCCGCCGCCCTTGCGATCGCGCGGGCGTACGGGCCTTGCGTCGTCGTACTGCCACTGGCGATCATTGCCGTTCCTGCTAATGCCGCCATCGCTGTGACGTAGACCGAGGTGTTCCATTGGCCACGCGTGGACTGCGTTTCCGCAAGCCAACCAAGGCCCCGATCGATGCATTGTTCCCACTTTGGTTTCGACGAGGCACCTTGCGCGTAAGGTGCCACCATCAGTGGCATCGACGCGGCAGCTGTACTGGCCAAAAAGCGACGCCGCGAGACCACCGATGCCATACTCGAATCCTCAAAAAGTCGCAGAATTGATGTCGCCGCCAGTGTGACAGCCACGAAGCAACGCGTCACGTGGAAATTGAATCGCCGCGTTGAAACACGTATTGATTGCAACCCCACCCTGATCCAACCGTAGTGAGACGCCGTAATTCAAATTCTTTCTGTATCAAGGGCATAATGATGCCCTCAGGCTTGGCAAATTCGAATGGAAGTCCGCCCACCCAGTCGACCCAGTCATGCCAAACGCTCATTCCACGGTCACGGCGTTTGGCCTTCCAATCTGAAAAGGGCAACGGATTGCGACCCGCAAATAGTCTCGCCACGGCGAACTTAGCCTCGTAAACACTGGCGACCATGCCCACAAACAACGGGCGGATGGATTTAGGCAACCGGTGGTAGGTTTGTTTGATGGCCAGCCATCGACGACTGGCGCCGCCCTGGTCATTGTAAATTGCGATCACCAGTTGGCCGCCAAGAGCAACACGCTGAGATGCAAGTTCAATCGCGTGGCTCATTTCACCGGTGTGGTGCAGCACGCCCCAGCTGTAGACGACGTCGTATTCGCCCAGACGGCCCATCAAAGCTTTATCCAGGACCGAACCTTCGATGACTTCCCAATGCGGTGCGGTGATCTGCGACGATGCACTTTGCAGAGCCTGATTCTGACACGTTTGAGTGCATCGAACGCTATCGGGATCAACATCCATCGACGTCACGCTGGCACCCATCTGGAACGCGGCGAGCGAAAACAACCCACTGCCCGAACCAATGTCCAAGAACCGTTTGTTGACTAGTGAGTCCGTCTGGAGCAATTCACGCAACGATCGCTGAGCCTGTTCATAGGCTTCCGCATCGATCGTGTTTAGAAATGAAGCCCAATTAGCGCCGAAAGCGAATCGAGCGGTTTCACCCATGATGGATCAAGCGAAGTACCGAACCGCGTTGGTGAACACAACCAGCCCATCACCGTGGTCGGGCAACTGTTCTTGCCGGGTCCACGTTGGATGATGCGTTGGATCGATGTGACGCTCAGGATGTGGCATCAAACCAAAAACTCGTCCCGTTGCATCACAGACTCCAGCCACGTTCGCGTCGGCACCATTTGGATTGACCGGAAAAGGCAGCGGTTGATCGGTCACGTTGCCGTCTTTCTCGCAGTAACGAAGCGCCAATCGGCCGGCAGACTTGAGTGCGGCCAAGGCCTCCGCATCCCGAGCGATAAACTTTCCTTCGGCATGGGCGATTGGTAAGTACAGGTGTTCCACATCATTCAAAAAAGCGCACGGACCTTGATCAACCGCCAAATGAACCCATCGATCTTCAAAACGACCGTGGTTGTTCCAAGTTAAGGTTGCGGGCGGGACTGAGTTCGACGGCAATTCAGTGTCATCGGCTTGTCCGGCCATCGCTGGTGTCGGTAATCCTGACGTCAAAACACCCAACCGCATCAAGACTTGCATGCCATTGCAAATGCCCAGCACCAAACGTTGCCCTTCATCGATGAAGTGATGCAGCAGATCGCTCAAATGTCGTTTCATCTGCGTCGCCAGAATTCGGCCCGCCGCGATGTCATCGCCATAGCTGAAGCCGCCGGGCACACAGAGAATCTGATAACGATTGTGAAGGACAGGATTCTCAATCAAGCGCCCCACATGCACTCGTTCGGCGATCGCGCCGGCCGTTTCAAACGCGTGTGCAGTTTCGACATCACAGTTTGTCCCCGGGGCGCGGAGAACAAGCACGCGTGGCACGCTCATGACGGTTGCAATCCAAAGTCACGGATGGTCGTCAGTGTTTTCAGTTCCAGTCCGATGGCCTCAAAAGCGGCTTGTCCGCCCGCGAGGCGATCGATGATTGCCAGCACATAAAGCACGTCCAAGCCGAACTCCCGGGCTGCTTCAACCGCTTTGATCGCGCTTCCGCCGCTGGTAATGACATCTTCAACAATCACGACCTTCTGGCCGGGTTCAACCGGGCCCTCGACTTGCTTTCCCATGCCGTGACCCTTTGGTTCTTTGCGAACCATAAACCCACGCAGTGATTGCAAATTCAAACCAGCCATGGTCACGATGGACGCCGTGATTGGATCGGCACCAATGGCCATTCCGCCGACCGCATCGGGTTGCATACCAGTCTGAGATGCCGTTTGGGTGATGACGTCCAACATCCACCGCCCAATCAATGGTGCTCCGACCGGGTGCAATGTGATCCGGCGACAGTCGAGGTAGTAACTGGCTTGCTGTCCGCTGGCCAACGTGAAGCTACCCCGTTTCAACGCTTCAGCTTCCATCAAATCCAAAAGGGACTGACGGACATCAGCCGCCGACGGTTGTGTCATTGTGGTCATGCAAACGGATTGAGATTGAGCGAGTACTGTTGCCGTCGCGTCACGCGACCTTAGGTCCAGTCTTACCGATCTCGTTCGTCTTGGGGAGCCGTTGACTTCAGGGCGTGCGAGCCTGATGGAACGCGGGATCGCGAGCGAGCATGTCGGGCGTGAGCTCGAGCTGCAACGTCCGTTCCTGGATCACTTCGTCGTTGCGAGCGGTCACTTCCAACCGAATTTGATATTCTCCCGGTTGTGTTGAGGGTGGAACTTGGAATTGCAATTCGGTCGTTTTCCCTGGCGCCAGCCATCGCCCAAAACCATCGGCCAGTTCAATCGGATGGCCTTGTCGTGCCGCGAGTTTCAGCGTGCCGTCAATCGGGCTAAACCCATCGCCCTCATTTCGGACTTTGATCGTGAATGCGTTGCCATGATTTAACTTGGCAAATTGCAGCTCGCCGGTGGCGAGTTTTTGTTCGGGGCGTTCAGCATGAATCAGCGAAAGTGGTAGCGACTGTAAATCCGATGTTGCCGGCAATGCGTCCTCGGATTCGTCTAGATCGATGTCTAGCCAGGCTGCCTGGGCTGGCAGATCCGATTTTCCACGCAACATGACTCGAACCGTCTTGTCACGTCCGGGCCCGATCGCAATCGCTTGACTTGATAGCAGCACGCCGGCCAATTTGTTGCCCTCCGCATCGCGTGGCGTCAAACGCACTGTCCGCAAGTGCCGTGTCGGGTTAGAAAGTCGAAGGGTGGTCATACGAGACGTGCCTTTGATTCGACCCAGTTCGATCTGCGATGGTTCAATTGAAATCCCATCGCCCAAAGTGGCCATTCGTGTCGACATGCCACGAAAGTCTTGGACGGCAACGTCAACGGGGAAACGATCGCGCACCATCACTCGTCGACCGTTGGTCAATTGCAAATCCAACTCGTAGGGCTGGCTTTGAATCGCCGACTGTATTGGGGCTTCCAGCCGCAAACGGCTCCGCGGCATGATTCGAACCAGATACTTCGAGTCGTCTTCAATCGTCGATCGCGCCGGGACAAATAACTTGACGGTTTGATCGGAATGACCCGACGTGTCGATCATTCGGCCGCGAACCTGACATTCAAACGCGTAGTCCGTTGGATTAACCAAATAGGCTTGCATCCACGGCATGCCGCCAACCGGAAACAAACGGGCCGAGTAAAAATGCATCTCGCCCATGTCACCCACATCCATCGCGCCGGTTTCGATATCGACCCGCAAGACATACTGAGTCACAAACCGCACGTTTGCTTTGGTCTTGTTGTCTTCACCATCGTTGTCATTGGGGTCGCGTTTGCTCAATTGACCTTCGTCACGCACCAGAATCCCAAACGACATGATGTTGGATTTCACCAAAGGCACCGTGACGTCGCCCGTGATTTCAAATTTGCCGCCCGCAGCGAGATCGAACTCGGTAGGCGAGGTGAACTCAACGCCCGATGCCGGGGCTGACACATGATCATGCAAAATGATGCCGGTTTCTTCTTGCCGCAATGCGACCGCTCGAATGTTGATTTGCATGGCTTTGCCGGTCGACTGCAATTCAAACTTGAACGGTATCCTTTCGCCGCGGCGGCCGCGATATCGCTGCACAACAGGTTCGATCCGGAACGAAGGTTCCACGCTGCGAGTCAGCGAGATGCGTTGTTGTGCTTCCACGCTTGAAACGAACAGCGACAGCAGTAAGGCAAACACTGTCACGTGAAGAGGCGAGACAACGTAGCGATTCGAGCGGGTCATACGGAGCGGCATGATTGGGGTCGTGTCTTAAGGTGATAAGCAAACCGAACCGTGACCATTGATGATGCGAGGCGATATGAAAATCACCACTTCGGCGTCGCGCGTTTGCCGTTGTGTCGTCTGAAAAAGGTAGCCCACCAAAGGCAACCGGCTCAGGCCCGGAACTTGATTGACACGATCGACGGTCTCTCGTTGAACCAAGCCACCAATGACAATGGTTTTGCCATCTTTGACACTCACCGTTGTCGAAACACTGCGTCGATTGATGATTGGAAATTGGTTGACCGACAGCTCGGAGTTCGCGTTGCGCACGTCCTCGCTGACCTCCGCTTTTTCGATATCGATTGTCACAACGTCGCCGCGGATATGGGGCGTGATATCGAGCGTGATTCCCGAATCGACTTTCTGAATGTCCTGTTGGAAAAAGACCGCGTTGTTTCCACTTGCACCCGGTGGCTGAACTGAGAAAAACGTTTCGCGATTAATCGCGATATTGGCTTGCTCACCGTCTTTTGCCATCACATGCGGCGTCGCGCGAATGGTGAGGTAACCGTGTTCGCTCAACAAACGAATGAACGTCGACGTTTTTGAAAAATCGGAGAAGATCGATTCCAAACCGGACTTTG
>JBCCJB010000167.1:0-8526 GCA_039028015.1 Planctomycetota bacterium | reverse complement strand
CGGCGAAGCGGGAGAACTCGACGGCGGCAACAACAATACTTTTGACACATCTCAAGCCCTGACGAACTTGCTCGAAACCGATCGGGCGGTCTTGTCCATCACGGGTGTGTTAGGAAACACGAATGACGGACCATCGGACACGGATGTCGACTGGTTTGATTTTGACGTCTCCCATGCACCCGGTAGCGTCCAAGAAATCGCCGGGCTCAACGATTCACCGGGAACAGTCGCCGTTGTCTTCGACATGGACTACGCCGACAAGATCAATCGTGCTGATACGACCGTTGCGGTTTTCGATAGCACTGGGCAATTGATCTTTGTGGGTCGTGAATCCAATATCGAAGACGATCAAACCGGTACTGACGCGACTGATTTGGGAGCAGCCTCATTCGGCGACAAAGACCCGTACATCGGCCCCGTCCACGTGATTGCTGGACAGCGTTATTACGTTGCCGTGATGAGCAACGGGGTCACACCAAACGCCTTGATGCAGTTCTACGACTCTGAAGCTGGCGGAGTCGCAGACAACCGATTTGTAAGACTGGAGCCAATCAATTCGGTGCAGCGAATCGTCGAAGACCACATCGGTCACAGTGGCTACACGACCGGTATCGGCGGTACACCGTTGGTGCGAACGACAACGCCAACGACCGATCGCATCTTCGACATCAGCGACGGATTGACATTATCCGATCACATTCGACCACTTTCGCTGACCGATATCCCTCTGTTCATCGCGACCGATGTTGATGGCGGAGTCAACAACGGCGACTCGCTCGTGGTCGCCAATCCATTTGAAGGCGGCGACTATCTTGCACCTGTCGTGCCAACCAACTGGCAAACCGACAACGACGATGTTCAGGACCTCACGGTTCGTTCGGATGGTCGAATGTTTGGTGTGCGCCCGATCGCTCGCGACAACGCGAATGGTCCTGACAATGGCTTTGTGGGAGAGTTCATCGAAATCAACCCGGTCGACGGCACGACCATCTCCGCACAGGAAGACAATATTCCAGGTGCAACACCGACCCCAAACACGCGTAATATTCAGCGAGCCATTATCAACAACCTTGGAAGGCAGGCCGCGGCGGATGAGTTCACCAATTCAGACCAAATCGATGCTGTCACCATCGAACGTACCGGAGCCGCCACGGAAGCGCCGTCATACGATGTTTATTATGCCATTCGCGAGTCCGACGGCTCGTCAAAACTCTATCGAGCTAGAGAAAATGGCGACGCGACGCCAGCAAATGGGCTTGGTGGCGGACCCAACGGCGGTGCAGCACCCAAGTATGGCCTAGTTGGCAATATCAATCTTGCAGCAACGACATATGGCCAGCTCGAATTCGACGTCACAACGAATGCTTCGCCTGCCGCTCGGACGACGATTCGCGTCAAGTCAACGCTGCCAGGTGCAGCCGGCAACTTCACACTCAACCTCAACCGACCTGGCGGCAATACCAATGCCGACGTTGATAGTGTCAACTTGGGCACGCGCACGATTAACCTTGATATCGGTGCCCAAAATGGCGGTGGACCGACAGCTCAACAGATTGTTGATGCCATCAACAACGATCCCGATGCGAGACAACTAGTCACTGCGGTCATTCTATCTGGTAATGACAATGGCCAGGGGGATGGCTCCAATACTGTCGTCGCGAACAACGTAAGCATCGCAGGTTCGACAACGACCACCAATGGCACGGGTGTCGGGCTCCGTGGCTACGTCACTGGCCTTGCGTGGGACGATCCGGTCGAACCAACAACGCTATACGGTGTCACCAGCGATGGTCAATTCATTCAGATCGACAGCAACTCCGGTGACGCGACAGTCTTATTGGATGATGCCACGCTACCTTTCTCCGCATTGACACTGGGCCCACAAAATGTTGAAGCCGGTCGGTACCAGGATATGTTTTTTGCGACGACCTCTGACAACCGGATCGTTGCAATCAATTCGGATGGAACACTCGCACCGGTGTTCGAAGGTGATACCACATCGGTTCAATTCACAGACGATTTTGGCCTAACGAGCGATGACATTGTGGGTTTGGCCTTCACACCACTGGACATCAATCTTTGGCACCCCACGACGCGTCGTGCTAACGATATTGGCCATGGAATCAACGAGGCGCCCGACAACTCACGAGATTCGTCGACTTATAATGTAGAAGTCGCGGACGCGTTCTCGGGTACACGCGAGTTTGACGAGGATGAAGGCGGTGTCAGTTTCTATTTCGGATTAGAAGATTGGATTCCAGACAATCAGTTTGATGCCGATACCGAAGGCTATCTGACATACTTTCAAAGGGACGCAAGTGGGAATCTTGTGCTCGACAGCGGCGGCAACCCCATTCCCTATAACACTCAATTTGGTCTCACACCCGAGATTCATCGCGATCTTGTCAGCAATCCCAATCTAATCAATACGTATGGTCCCGCCGGTGGTGTTTCGGGATCATTGCAGTCCAACCCCTTCAGTCTCGCTGGAAGCGTTGCCGAAGATCGTCCAGCGCTTTACGTCAATTACTATCTGGAAACCGAAAACAACGACGGGCAGAACGAAAACCAGCAAAATGATCCGTTTCGCGATGCGGCACGTGTCTTCGTCGGCACGCCCGACGAAGACGATCCATCGATAACGAATTGGCAGTTGGTGGCAACCAACAACAGCCAACTGAGCACGGCCAATCCCGCTGGCACCCCACGAGCTGAATTACCCGGTTTCATTTCGCATCTTTCCGATGCCGGTCTCAACTCAGCAACACCACGTGGCAACGCTCATCAAGCTGTGCAGGAGCTGTTCGACAACACCGATTCATGGCGGCAGTTGCGTGTTGATCTATCACAGTTCGCAGGCATTGACGACGTCCGCTTACGATTTGACTTTAGCACGTCTGGCCGTGTGCTAGGTGGTGGCATCACGCCCGGTTCGGATGCTGGGGATTACGGAGGTTTCGAAGGCAGTGCCGGCGAGACATCAAACGCTTCATCTTTCGCCAACCTTTTTGAAGGTTTCTACATCGATGACATCATCGTTGGCTATGCCGAGCGTGGCGAGATGGTCACGGTTCCATCAGGAGTGACCTCCGATGCGACCACATTTGAATTGGTCAACAATAATCGATTTAGCAATCCTGATCCCAACGCGAATCCCGAAGTCCTCAGCGGTCCTTATCAACTTGAGATTCGTCGCACCGGTGAGTTTGCAACCCTGTTGGACACCGACTTGGTTGTCACTGAAGAATTTGACACCAATGTGCGTCATACAACCGACTTGAACTTGGTTGGTAGTGAAGATTTTGAAACCGGTAGCTTTGCCATCACGCCGTCGTCGATCACGCTGGGCGACGATGATTTGGATTTCAGCGATCTGACATCGTTTGAGGCATCGAGCGAACGAGCCAGTGAAGGAAGTCGGTCGCTCGCAGCTGACGTCAGCACAACAGACTTTTCGATTTGGCAAACCACGCCCGCTGATCTCGGGGCCACAGGCACCGATCCCGGCATTCTGCAATTTGTGGTCTCCGTCAGCAGCGCCGTTGAGGTTCATGGTCTGCGATTGTTCCGCAATGGTGAAGCGATCCAGCTCGCACCCATTCATAACGACGAGGGGACGGTCGAAACCGATGCCGCGTTCTTTTTGTCCGGCGAAGTTCCTTTCAAGACCCTCCGCGTTCCGTTCAGCGACCCCAATGACACCTTCACTTGGTTGTATGACGGTTCGGACCCAGCCACCCCCAACGGTTCGCACTCGGCGTTCATTGATGACTTGCGAGTGCTGCAGGGCGGCACTGGACTCGATGCCGATTCGAACCGACCACGACAACAAGGCGTGTTCATCGTTGATTCCAACATCATTCGCAATAGCGACACCGTTGGCATCCGCGTCACGCCCGGCGTGGCGTTAGAAGAAGGCGTGCCAGAGCCGGGAAGCCTGATCCAATTCGCTCAGCTGAATGCCGACCGAACCATTCCCGGGATTGTGATCACCAACAACATCATCGCGGGTGCGGACGCGATTGAGTACTTCGGTGAAATGTCCGATGACGCTTTTCGGCCGACGCCCTTTGGTCGCATCGTCAACAACACGCTGGTTGGACTGGGTGACGGGATTGGTGTCGATATTCAAGGACGAACCTCGCCCTCATTGGTCAACAACATCATCACGCGATTTGGAACGGGCGTCCAAGATTCAGGGATCGACTCGGTGCTGCGATCCAATTTCTTCCGTGCCAATGCCAGCAACGGAACCGTCGGTGATGATGCCATCACTGTTGGTGCCGGCGTGCCACTATTTGTCGATGAAGCTAGTGGCAACTACTACCTGGTCGAAGGTTCCGCGGCCTTGGATAGCTCCATCGATTTGCTTGATGACCGTCAAAACTACGTGACGTTCAAGAATGAATTAGGCATCTCGATTTCCAATATCGTCGCGCCCGAGCGTGACGTTTATGGTCAATTGCGAGTTGACTCCGGTGCAACGGGTGGTTCAGGGAACGCAGTATTCATTGATCGCGGTGCCGTTGATCGCTCCGATACCGATGCCCCATTTGGTGTCTTGTTGGAGCCGATCGACAATGATAACGCAGGCGAAGATCGTGACCCCAACGATACCGTTGTCTTGGTTGACGATCCGCTCATTGAAGCGTTTCGCATTCTGATCAGCGACGGTCGTGGCCCCTCGGCTCCCGTCGAGGGAACCGGTGTTGACCCTGCGACGGTCAGCCCCGCATCAATCACGCTGTTTCGAAACGGATTCGAACTTGTTGAGGGCGTCGATTATGTCCTCGGATTCAACGCCAGCACCGGTGAACTGCGACTATCGCCACTGACAACGGTTTGGCAGCCGGATAGCGTGTACGAAATCGCGCTGGACAACACTGTCATCGCCGATCGAGCCGGCACGCTGCTGCGACCCAATCGCGAAGATGGATCAACGCGTTTCACAATTATTTTGCCCACCGTTGAATTTGATTTTGGTGACGCCGTCCGAGCCGGTGCATCCACGTACGACACTTTATTGGCGGATGATGGTGCACGCCATTCCATCATCGACAATGCGGTGACCCGATTGGGTTCCATTGTTGATGGCGAGGTTGATGCCGCATTGCCGGGTATGGACGATGATCGTCGGCAGGTCACGTTCACATCCACATCCGCTAGTGGGACGTTCAGTGTCGATGTCAGCGATAACGTGACCACGATCTCGGTCACATCCGTCCCCGTGCCAGGCGATTTGGTGTTGATCGGAGCCGGCTTCGCCGCCCCCGTGATTGAGTTCATCGCACCGGGGACCGCCGCAACGCCCGGCAGGCGTGGCATCGAATTGGACTTGGATGATCCCACCGATCCGAACGATTCATTTGACACGCCTGAAACCATCGCACAAAAGCTATTCGATGCGATCAGCGATGAACTCAATCGAGACGGAGACGGTTTTGAATTGATCGCAATCGCCGCTGACAGCAGTGCGTCGCCAGCCGTGTTGCCTGGTTTTTCAATGTCCAACTTGGACGATGAAGACGGCGTGAACATCGCTCAATTCCCGACAATGGACGCCGATGGAAATCCGGTGCAACCGTTTGTCTTCATTGCGACTCGCGAGGTTCCTGTCGATTCGAGTGACCTGAGTCTTGGTACGATGGCTGAGACATTCGTTTCAGGATTTTTGAATCCGCAAGACGATCGTGGCGCCAATTACGTCGTCAATTCACAATCGGGTGGCTTTGTCACCGCATGGATTGATTTCAATGGCGATGGCGTCTTTGACGACACGCCGAACTCCGTTGAACGGATATTGACTTCCCAACTGGTGGTCGCTGGCGATAACGATTTTAACGTGCAAACACCGGCCAACCTGACCGACAAAGTGACGTGGGCACGGTTCCGCATCTCACCGCTTGCCACGCCGATCACCCCCGGTGGCCTCGTCGTTGGCGGTGAGGTCGAGGATTACCAGGTAAGCATTATCAACGTGACGCCCACGATGCCCGTCGATGATAATGTAACCGTGGAAGAGGACGGCACGCTTGACACCACGGGCGTCAGCTCGGTCCTCGACAATGACACGCTCGATAGCAATCGATTCACGCCGGAGACCGTGATTGTCGTCGATGAGCCAAGCTACGGAACTTTGACACTCGATGAAGAAACCGGCGAATACGTCTACGAGCCATTCGCAGACTTTGCTGGCATCGACAGATTCACTTACCGCGTGGCCGATCAGGAAACTGGGCTCGCGGCTCCATTGACCGATGTGGATGGCAATCCGATCAATATTGGAACGGTGACCGTTAACGTCACTCCGGTGAATGATGTTCCATCAACTGCTGACGTCTTTATTGACGCGACTGAAGACATTCCCAATCAGGTTATTCTCGCCGACGAGCTGATTGCGTTATCCCAAGAAGACGGCAATCCCGAGTTTGTCCTGGTTGATCCTAACGATCCAACCATTCGCCAGACGGCTCCATGGGACGAAAGCGCTCAGGATTTAACGATCACAGCGTTGCAGACCAATGTCCTGGGTACGGTCACGAACATCACGTCGCTGACCAGCTTTCCAACTGGACAGAACTTTTTTGATACGCCTCGCGGTCAAATCGTACCAATCTGGAGCGGCGGCGTTTTGGATCGAATCCTCTACACACCAAAGTCCCAGATCAATCAGGACATCGGAATTCCGCTTCCCGGCGACTCGATCGCATTTGATGAGTTCACATTCACGGTCCAGGACGATGGCCTGCTGGTCAATCCGCAGCTCGACCTTACCGACACTGGCATGACACTCAGTGACGATACGGATAACTCCTCCGTTCCGCTTGCCGATCGCGACCGATTGTCCGCTGCGGCTCGCGCCCGGATCGATGTCAAGCCGGTCAACGATGTTCCCGTGCTGTTGCCCGATCAAATCAGCGAAAACAACCCGGCATGGAATAGCTTTTTCACCAACCTATCGCAGATCGCACCCATCCCACTGGAAGACAATTCGTTGGTGATCCCGGCGGCTTATTTGCTCAGCAATGACGACCCCGGCGACGCCAACGCGTCAGATGAGCTTGATGGGATCAACGATAGTGGGCTCGGCGTTACTGCGGTGGGCATCGATGCGTCCAATCAGGCGACAACTGGCGTGACGCAGTTGGGTGGTACCGTCGAGGTCCAAGGAAGTGTGATTGTTTACACGCCCCCGGCCGAAGCTTTCGGCATCGACTCCTTCGTATACACCGCCACCGACTCGGGGATCACCTTTGATCCGTTGTTGCAAGCCGATCAACCCGATCCGATGTCAGCGACCTCTCTGGTGCAAATCCTTGTTAAGCCGGAGAACGATCAGCCGGAAGCGAGCCCGCTAACACTCGAGCTGGATGAGTTCCGTGAATTCTCGGATCATGTGGATCGGACCAGCGACAAGGCGATTGGCGATGGCATCCTTGAGTTCTTCGCCGATGACAATTCGGCGCCGATCGATCTGTTGCGGCTGGGCGAACCCGGATCGGCATTTGCCGTCACGCCGCCATTAGCGTTCCCCCTTGAATTTAATGAATCCGAACAACGTCTCAAGATTGTCAATGTTGGTGATGGTCAGCCGTCAGGAATCAGCGTCAATGCGTTAACGCTGCAATACGATATCTTCGGTGATGGCACCAATCCACCAACCGGTTTGGCCAGTCCCGTCACGCTTCCGACCGAGCATGGTGTTTTGACACTGCAGTTTGGACTTGAGCCTGACCCCAATAATCCCGGCGGCTTCATCAATCTAACGGGACATTTGATTTCGGGAACTTATGAGCCCAACACAGACTACAACGAAACTTTCGATGGCAGCCCGTTCGATATCTTCACGTATTCGGTGCAGGATCGTGGCGAAATCACGGTACCAGGCGCCGATCAATTTCCCGGTGAATCCACGCTGAGTGTCAATCACGGTCGACTGATTAGCGAACCCGCCACGGTGACCCTGATCACGCGTGCCATCAACGACGAACCGGTGATTCCTGAACCTCTGTTGGTTCAGCTAGAGGAGGGCGATGGAGCTGGCAGCTCGTTGTCATACGATCTGTTTGATGCCAACCCTGACGGCAATGCAATGTTTGTTGCCGACTATGATCCATCCACTCCGGGTCGACCAGCTCAGATTTTGGTGGGTCCGTCAACGGCGAGCGATGAATTCGTTCGCGAAGACATCGACATTTCCTTGTCCGATGTGACGACCTCCGCGCCCGCCGATATGTTTGCGGTTGCTCCGACGCTTGATGAATTTGGCGTATTGACCTTCACGCCGTCGCCCGATGCTCATGGCTATGCCGTCTTCACCATCACGGTGATGGACAATGGCCAGAGTTATGATCCCAGTTTGGCCGTCCCCGGCTTGGCTGATGATCCGCTCTCGGTCACACGGACGCTGACCATCGATATCCGTCCGGTCAATGACGCTCCCGTGACAGTCGACCGAGTACTGGTTGCGACAGAATCTGAAGAATTCGCCGACGTTACGGGTTTGCCGACCGGTGCTGAAACCGT
>JBCCJB010000166.1:0-8539 GCA_039028015.1 Planctomycetota bacterium | reverse complement strand
CCACCGTTGCGATTGCGGAGTCATCGATCGTTGCCGCCGGGAATGTATTGCAGCAATTTGCAACCTGGTTCCCGGATCACACGATCCGGATTGCTTGGGGTCGTCTGACGAGGCGAGCCCACGATGCGACCGTTGATCTGGAATCCGTTGCGACAAGCGACACGCGGCAAGACGTCACGAAAGAGACAGTTTCTGAGGAACCGATTGAGTCGTCACGCGAGACAACCGGTGTTTGGTCGCAGGTCGCGGAGATCGTGATCGATCACCGATTGGGGCGTTTGGAAGTCACAAATTCGATCCATCAACGATTGGCCAGTCAGTGGGTTCCCCAGTCCGGTGAACCTACATCGGGCGTGACCGTGACGACGAAGGGATTGCTGATCGACATGACGCCGCTGCCGGAATCGTCGATCGATTCCGAGTCAGCCGCGGCAAAGCGATCGGCAAAGTCGGTTTGGCAGGCGCGGATTTGGATCACACCACCCTTGGGATCATCCGAGCAGATGCGGACGGCTGCCAAGCGAATGCACAGCGCGGCGGGCCAGATTCAGGCTGAACCGCTTCAAACACTGGCGTCCATTTTGTTTGGTCGACCTAAAAACACTTGGTTGCGCCGGATTGAGCGACGCTGTTCGGCGTGGTGGGCGATGCGACGTCTGGCTGGTGTGATTGGTGTGCTGTGCCTGGGGATCGCTTTGTTTCCGGTTCATTACCGAGTCGATGCGGTGACCAGCGTTCGCGCGCGAGACGCACGTGTTGTTGCGGCGCCGTTTGATGCGACCTTGCTGGCGTCTCTGGTGCAACCAGGTGATTCCGTGACGGCGGGTCAGGCCTTGCTCGAACTTGATGGAAGGCCGATGCGGATCGAGCTGCAAAGCGTTTCTGCGGAATGGGAGCAGGCGATCAAGGATGAGGACATTGCGTTGGCGGCGGGCAAAATTGCCGAGGCTCAACTCGCAAGTTTGCGACGACAAACGTTGGCCAGCCGACGTGAATTGATCCAGTCGCGGCTCGACCAATTGATCATTCGTAGCCCGATCAATGGCATCATCATCCAAGGTGATTTGCAGCGTCATTTGGGATCACCGCTGACGCTTGGACAGACCTTGATTGAGGTCGCACCGCGGGACAGCGTCGAGTTGGAACTTGAGATTCCCGAACCCGAAATTGGCTTTGTGGAAGCGAACTCGCCGGTGCGACTGTGGTTTCCCGCCATTGGTGGTGACGTGTTTGAAACGCAGGTGCAATCGTTATGGCCAGCCGCGACAGTCCGCGAGGATCAAAACGTGTTTGTCGCCCGAGCGCCGCTACCCGCTGAAACCGCTTCCGCCAACGCGATCCGTGTGGGCATGAAGGGTGAGGCGGTGCTGAGTGGTCCGCTGCGACCGTGGACCTGGTCGATCATTCGCACACCGCTGCGTCGTTTGTTGTGGATTCTTGGTTGGTGACGAGACCTTCATGGTGATGGGATTCGAATCTCAAACGACCGAGACTGATCCGACCGGCACGCCAACGCCGCCGCCGGCCGATGCGCCACCGGTGCGTTTGGATGCCGACGTCACGTTTCAAAGCGTTGAGATTGGTGGTGTGCTGGTGCATCGCGCCGAACATCATGGCACGGGGCAGTACTTTCAGTTTGGCGCCGCCGAATATCACGTCGCATGCTTGCTTGACGGCGAGTCGTTGATCACTGACATCGTCGCGCGCGTTCAATCCGATGGTCTCGATTGGACTCCCGAGGATGTGGCTGACTTCATTGGCATCTTGGTGACACAAAAACTTGCCGTCCCCGTTGATTCACCGGTCGATCTTGCCGCCGATACCTCAGTTGACATCCCAAGTGAAACGCCTGGTGTCAGCGGATCAGCCGATGACACGCCGCCACCGTTGGAATCGCTGCCGACTGCGTTACCATTCCCACCGAAGATGAACTCGGCAACTTCGGCCTGTGTCGATATCATCGATGAGCTGCCCACGGAGGTTGATGAAGCTGGTGTGGAAAGTCTTGATGTTGGCGAGGCTGAGCCAGCCGCATCGGACCTTTCGCTGACGCAAACATCTGCGGACTCGAACCCTTCGCTTCCACCGTCACCAAATTCATCCGGGCCGAGTCCTCAATCGCCCAATCGACCGTCACCGTGGCACGGCGTGCTGCGAGTCGTGTCTTGGCTGATCAGCGTCAAATGGCCACTTGGGCCCGCCGCCCCGTTGGCGAATTGGCTCTATCCCAATGTGCGATTGTTGTTTCATCGCCGCGTGGCTCTGTTTGCGGTGGCTGGCGTGGTTGCCTCGATGACGCTGGCCGCGACCCAGCGTGACGCCTTATTTGACGAGTTGATGCGGATCTTTGATTCGCAAATGTGGCTCTGGATGTTGGTGACCTGGGCGGTCATGAAAGTGATTCATGAGATGGGTCACGCGACCGCGGCGCGGCATCATGGCGTTCGCGTAGGTCGTGGTGGTGTGATGTTTTTCATGATGGCACCGCTCGCGTATGTGGATGTGACGGATGCGTGGGCATTGCCGCGACGCTTGCAACGTGTGCAAATCGCTATGGCCGGTGTCTACTTTGAATTGATCATGGCATCGGTGGCGATTTGGGTGTGGTGGTGTTTGCCGGTGGGCTTGGCAAAGCATTTCGCGGCCCAAGTGTTCTTTCTGGCCGGTCCAGCGACGTTGTTGGTCAATGCGAATCCGTTGCTTCGTCTCGATGGTTATTACGTGCTCGCCGATTGGTGGGACATTCCCAATCTGCGGTCGCAGGGCCGTCAATTGGTTAACAAACTGTTGCACCGGAAAATTTTTGGGATCACAAAACCGGATGTGCCACTGAGCGGGTGGCGACGTCCAGCGGCCGCTTCGCATGCGGTCGCATCGATGGGTTTCCAGATAGTTTGGATGTCGGGAATGGTCGTAGGTGTGTCGTTGTGGGCGGGGCCAATTGGATTGGCCATGTCGGCGGCGGCGTTGGTGTTGTGGTTGTGTGTGCCGACGATCCGATGGGCAATCAAACTTTGGAATCATGTCGAGCCACGAGAGAATTTTTCCTTGAGTTCGCATCGACGCCGCGTTGCTTGGTCATTGTTGACCGTGGTCCTGTTGGCCCAATTCTTTTTGTCGTTGCCATCACCGCTGGTGCGTCAGATTCCCGCTGTCGTTCAATTTGCGGAAGATCAGTACCTGCGAGCCCCAGCCGATGGGTTTGTTCGCCGGGTGCATTTTCGGTGCGGCGATCGAGTGGATGCGGGTCAGGTGATCATGGAACTCGCACAGCCAGAACTCGAATTGCGTTTGTGGGAACTGCGTCGCGATTTGCAGTCGGCTTCGATCCTTTGGCAGCAGCAAGAGAACGCGGGTTCATTGGGTCTGGCCGAAGCGACACGTCGGCGGATTGAATCACTGCGGACACAAGAGGCCGAATTGAGCACGCAGTGGCAATCGATGAATGTGACGGCGGAAATATCGGGAACGATTCTGACTCCCGATTTGGACGCGATGCAGGATCGATTTGTCAAAACCGGTGACTTGTTGGTTCATATTGGCACGCCGGAGCGGAAAGAGCTGGTGTTGTCGGTTGCCGACAGCGATGTCGATGCCTACGCGTCAGCGCGACTTCGCAACCATGCTCAACACGTCTTCTTTCGAACGGGAGACGAGATGTCGGTTCGTTTGAGTGATCTGCGTCCATCGGCGAGTCTCGAACTGCCGCATCCTGCTTTGGGGGCCATTTCGGGTGGTCCGTTGCCGGTTGAGCCATCGTCCGATGCGGAAGGACAAATGTCGCACCGGTTGCTCGATCCCCATTTTTCGGCGGTCGTTCCGTTACCCATCACGACCGCTCGCGCCGTTCATGCCGGTCAAATCGCTCAGGTCGCATTGCAGGATCAACGCAGCATTGCCAGCCGTTTGTGGGATTGGATCTGGGCCCCCTGAGCCGTGGCTGGGTGACGTTGTTGGAAAGGCGACACCACGGTTTGATGAATGCGGGCGTTCTTCCTTCAAGGCTGTGGTTGCCATTAGGATGTGTGCGGAATTAGTTGGTCAAATTGAGAATCAATTGTCATGATTCGTTTGGGTGCCGTCTCGTATCTCAACACCAAGCCACTGATCGAAACGCTTCCGCAGCGTTTGCAGTCGGCGGGTCTGGAAGCATCGTTGAGTCTGAATTTGCCTTCTCATCTGGCACTAGATTTGGCTGCGGGTGAGCTTGATGTGGCCCTCATTCCCAGTGTCGAGTTCTTTCGTGGACGCGATTTGGGTTACGAAGTGATTTCGGATGCCGCGATCGCTTGCCGCGGTCCCGTTTGGAGCGTCCGGCTGCTATCCCGAGTGCCAACGCCGGAAATTAAAACGTTAGCACTCGACGAAGGCAGCCGAACCAGTGCCGCCATGGTGCAAATTCTGCTTGCCGAGATGCACGGAGTGCGTCCGAAGACGGTGCCGTTTCCGATCGGAGCGGATGAGTCGGACGTCGACGCGGACGCGTTGCTCATGATTGGTGATCGGGCGATGCATCCGGCGCGTGGCACCTATCAAGAAATTTGGGACTTGGGCGATCGCTGGAACCGCTGGACGGAATTGCCTTTCGTCTTCGCAATGTGGATTGCTCGCCGCGAAGTCGCTTCGGACCCCGAATTGCGATCGACGCTCGAACGCGTGCTCAACGACGCTCGTGACGACGGCATGGAAATGCTAGAGCAAATCGCGGTGCGAGAGGCTGCTCAGCAAGGTTTGACCAACGAAGATCTGCATCGATACTTTGCAGAGAACCTTCATTTCCGGTTGGGTCGCGGTGAAAGAGCCGGACTGGAAAGCTATGGTCGCAAGGCTGCTGCGTTGGGTTTGGCGCCCGCCAGTGCGACGACCGATGATCGGGCAACGAAGACGTCTCCAATCTCGCTGCCGACCGTGGCTGTTGGCTGCGATTCTGACTCGAGTGGGAAGAAACCCATGATTGCATCCACCGCGACCTTGTCCGGCCGAAAATCGTCGTCTCGATCTGCAAAGTCGACGCCGTCCGCATTTGAGGTTCCGTCGAGCAGCGAGGTTCGCGCCATTTTAGATCGAGCGATCGATGGTCACCGATTGACGCCCGACGACGGATTGAAGCTCCTGCGAAGTCGCGATTTGGCTGCGATTGGCCAGGCTGCCGATACCGTGTCACGGCAAAAGCATCCCGAGAGTTATCGCACGTACAACATTGATCGGAATATCAACTACACCAACATTTGCACCGCGGTGTGCGATTTCTGTGCGTTTTATCGAACTCCCAAAAGCGAAGAAGGCTATGTGTTGCCGCGGGAGGTGTTGCTGAAGAAGGTTAGGGAAACGGTTGAGCTTGGCGGCAACCAAATCTTATTGCAGGGCGGTTTGCATCCTCGTTTCAAATTGGATTGGTACGAAGAGATGCTTAGCGATATCAAAGCCGAGTTTGCTCAGGTCAATATTCACGGATTTTCGCCCCCTGAGCTCTACCACTTCACCCGCGTCAACAAATTGCCGATTCGTGAGGTTCTGTCGCGATTGAAAGACGCCGGATTGGGAAGTGTCCCCGGTGGTGGTGCCGAAATCCTGGTTGATAGGGTTCGCAAAGCGATCACGCGAGGCAAAGTGCGTTCGGACGATTGGCTCAACGTGATGCGAGTGTGGCATGAACTGGGCGGGATCAGCTCAGCGACCATGATGTTTGGTCACGTCGAAACGTTGGCCGAGCGGATCGAGCATTTGGAACGAATTCGTCAGGTGCAGGACGAAACCGGTGGCTTCACCGCATTCATTTGTTGGACCTTTCAACCGGATAACACCGAAATGGCTGACACACCGCCAGCCGGTTCGTTCGAGTATTTGAAGATGCTCGCCGTCTCACGGCTTTATCTGGACAACGTGCCCAGCTTGCAAAGCAGTTGGGTCACCCAGGGAATGAAGATCGGCCAACTCGCGCTGACGTTTGGGGCCAACGATATGGGCAGCCTCATGCTGGAGGAAAATGTGGTTGCGGAAGCGGGTACGGTGCATTTTTTGTCGCTGAAGCAAATCCGCGAGTCGATCGAGGAATTGGGTTTCGAGCCGCGACAACGTGACGTCTTTTACAATTTGGTCGACGAGGAATTGGAATTAAAAGCGATTGAGGCCAATGGCGATCAGGACGCTAAAAAGTTGGTTCAGCTGGGCAGCTAGTCAGTCGGTGATCGACTGGGCGTTTTGATTTTGAATTGGTAGAATCCTCCCGGTTCGTTTCTTATCTCGTTACCGCGACAACCATGCTGCAGCGAAAACCAATCTTTCCCGGCATCATCGAATTGAATTTTCAGCACGGTGAGGTGCTGGGATGCAATGTTTATTTGGTGTACGACGCTGACGAATGGATTTTGATCGACATCGGTTACGAGGAAACCGTTGACGATTTTATCGAGATCATTCGCCAGCTTGATTTTCCGCTTTCGCAGTGCAAAACGCTGGTGGCGACACACGCGGATGTGGATCACAGCCAAGGGCTTTTCAAAGCTAAGTCAGCACTAAAAACCACCGTGACAGCGCACCCCAACGCGGTTGAGCCGCTGACGTCCGGCAACAAACTTGTCACGCTGGCTGAGATCGAAGCACAAGAGCTCCATCTTGAAATGCCGCCGGTCAAGATCGAACATCAAGTCAACGATGGTGATCTGATCAGCGTCGGCGAATTGCAGCTCGAAGTTTGGCACACGCCTGGACATGCGGACAGCCAGCTGGCATTTCGCATGGGCGATGTCTTGCTGTCGGGTGACAACCTCTATCGCGATGGTTGCATTGGAGCGATCGCGGCTCAACATGGAAGTGACATCAAAGACTTCATCGCGTCGCTCACGCGGATACGCGATAGCGATGTCAAATGGTTGGCCCCGAGTCACGGGCCCATCTTTCCAAAGGATAACGAGATGCTCGATCGCGTTATCGATCGCGTACGCGGCTATTCCAAAATGGCTGACTTCGGCACGTTGGCCGATGCCTGGCCACTGATGGATGTTTGGGAGCAAGAGGTTGCTCGCGGTGTTCTGCCCGAAGGATTGCAGGTGCCCGCCGCAAACGGATGATCCGAAATCGGATTCTGTTTCGCGGGGCCGATGTGGTCTTACCGGGCGACGGATTGCGTTCTGCGTTAGGATCGGTTGCGACGCGGAATGTCTTGGTCGGTAATGGCGTCATCTTGAACGTTGATGCGTCCGAGCACGAGGCGTGCGATCGTGTCGTCGATACTCAGGGTCGTACGCTGCTTCCCGGAATCATTGACGATCAGGTGCACTTTCGAGAGCCCGGGCTGACCCACAAAGAAGATCTTCATCACGCATCAATGGCGTGCGCGAGCGGCGGGGTCACTTGTTATCTCGAGATGCCCAACACTATCCCCAATGCGATCTCTCGGCAGGCCGTCGGTGACAAGGAAGCCATCGCGAAGGCGAAGTCGCATGTTGATTTCGGTTTTTATATCGGCGCGACGCCGGACAACGTTGATGAACTGGCAGCCGCGAGCAACCTACCGGGAATCAAAATCTTTATTGGCAGCAGCACGGGCGATTTGTTGGTGGACCAACAAGATGCGCTTGAGCGGATCTTTGCTGAAACGAAATTGCCGATTTGTGCGCACTGCGAGGATGAAACCACAGTACGGAGCAATCGGCAGCGTATTGGTCCCGACGTGATGCTGCGAGATCATTCGCGGATCCGTGACGCATCAGCGGCCATGATTGCGACGCAGCGGGCCATTGATCTGGCAAACCGACACCAGCATCGATTCCATGTGCTTCATGTTTCAACGGCCGCTGAGCTCAAACCGATTGCCGAGGCTATCCGTGCCGCCGATCACACGTCGATGATTACTGCGGAAGTGTGCCCGCATCACTTGTGGTTTCATGTCGAAGACTACGATCGATTAGGGTCGCGAATTCAGATGAATCCATCGATCAAGACTGCGGCCGACAACGCCGGACTATGGAAAGGCCTCCATGATGATACCATTCAAGTCATCGCAACCGATCACGCACCCCACACGTTGGATGAAAAGTCCCAACCGTATCCGCAGAGTCCTTCGGGGCTGCCAGCGGTTGAGAATTCGTTAGCGCTTCTGCTCGATCGCGTCGTCGCTGGCGATGTGACCTTGCCCCAGGTCGCACACTGGATGGCCGATGCACCGGCTCGTGTTTGGGGCATCACGGGCAAAGGACGCATCGCCGAAGGTTACGACGCCGATTTGGTATTGGTTGATCTCAAGCAAACGCGAACCATTCGCGATTCCGAGCAAGTCACAAAATCGAGATGGAGTCCTTGGCATGGGACATCGCTGACGGGCTGGCCAATCGAAACGTACCTGCGTGGTGACTTGATTTGGTCAGCGGAGCGCGGCCTGGGCGCTTCTGGAATGACTCATGTCGACCGACCGGCGGGCCGAAAGCCTTCCTTCGATCATTCGCGTGGTGGGTTCTGGTTGACCGCGGACGGAATCGGGTGTGCTGACGGATAGCCCGTTCCCACTTGCCATGCTGACCGGATATCCTCCGCGTGATCT
>JBCCJB010000165.1:0-8593 GCA_039028015.1 Planctomycetota bacterium | reverse complement strand
ATCATCCCGGTGCGGTTGTGTTGCGGCCCATGCTCGCTGCCGACACCGTTGTCTTGATTGAGAATCAGCGACCGGCTGTCGGCGAAACGTTGCTCGAGCTTCCCGCTGGCACACGCGATCGGCTGAATCCGACGTCCGAGCACCCCAAGGGCACGCCCGAACCGGTCTTGCAAACAGCGGCACGTGAACTGACCGAAGAAACGGGTTTTGTCGCCGGACAGTTGGACGTGTGGTGCGAGTTTTATTCCGCACCGGGTCTGGGTAACGAATCAATGCATTTGGTCGTGGCCCGTGATCTCACCGCCGGACCACCAAAGCTTGAGACAACCGAGCGAATTGTCAATCGAATCTGTACCCGCGATCAGATCACTGAGATGCTGCGTGAGCATCGCATTCGTGACGCGAAGACCCTGGTTGGACTGCAGGCGTATCTGTTTCAAATGACGTTGGATACGTGAGCGACGAATCTGATGACAACAAGATGTCGCTGAGCCTTTGGCGGCGCTGTCTCTGCGAAGCAATCGGAACCTACGTGTTGGTTTTGATTGGTTGCGGTGCCATGGTCGTCAATGCCATGACAGGTGACTTGACGCATGCGGGCGTTGCCATTTCCTGGGGCTTAGTGGTGCTGACGATGATCTACGCCATCGGCGATTGCAGCGGAGCCCATCTCAATCCTGCCGTTTCGATTGGCTTTGCTACCGTGGGCAGGTTCCGATGGCGAGACACGTTGGCTTACATTCCGGCACAATGCACTGGAGCGATCCTAGCCGCGTGCAGTTTGAAAGTGGCGTTGCCGCCGACCGAAGCGATGTTGGGAGCAACTGTCACGGAACTCCCGTGGCCCACCGCATTCGCCATCGAATACATGATGACGGCGATTTTGATGTGGGTGGTCATGGGCGTTTCGACTGGCGCCAAGGAAAAATCAATCACAGCGGGGATCGCGGTTGGATCGGTCATCGCGATGGAAGCCATGGTGGCCGGTCCCTTGACGCGTGCCTCAATGAATCCGGCTCGCTCCATCGGCCCTGCGGTCGCGTCTCTCAAGATTGACCAACTCCCTCTCTACATTGCCGCTCCGATTGTCGGTGCGGTCGTTGGTGCTTGGCTGTATCGATTAGTGCGTGGTAACGACGCGTCTTAATCGACCGAGACCTCTCCGGCTTCGAATTCGATCGTTTGCCCGGGGACCAAGTGATCACTGACAATGTGCAAACGGTCCTGCCATCCCTGCACCGCCGGCAAGACAACGTCGCGAATCTCACCCGGTAGCAAGCCTTTAAGCGTGACGTCTGATCGTGTGATCGTTTCACGTTGTGGCGAGGGAATCGCAAAAAAGGCATCACGATAAAGCGGTGCAATACCGGTGTTCGTGATGCTCAGGTGCAAATGATTGTCAATCACATCGACATCTTGCACACGAAATCGATATCCACAACGCATTCCCGCAGCCTTGATCGCATCCATGGATTGATAGCTCGGCTGATCATTCCCAATCATGTAGGTGATGTGAAACTGCGAGGCCAGATCGCTGAACGAAACGCCGTGGGGTCCGCGTTGCGAGAGGGCAAGCTTTTGGTCCCTCCGCGTGTAATAGCTCAGTTCACCACCCGCCGGGCTCGTTTTCCATCGTGATCGATTCAGGATCGTCCAGTTCACCTCATTTTCGCGAGCATGTTGACGACAGAGAAACGAATCGTCAAAGACACCAAAGGGCAAACGCAACAACGACGTATTGTCTTCGATCGGTGAATAATTGTTGTCCGCAGCATCGACGCTAATTGACCATGGCAAGTCGTCAAACACATCCGTCAGGTGATTGAGAAAACGCGTTTGGTAGGCTTTGTCTGGAAAGGTTTTTCCGAGCTTCCGTGGTCCATCATAGATGTGATACTCCGCCCACAAACCGAACCCTGTCTGCAAGAACGCCAAGCGTGGATCACGGTCGTATCGCTTCGCAAACGCACTGTAAAAATCCAGTGTGAACGTCTGTAACGTCGAGCTCGACCAATCACAAAAGTGCGTCCGCTTACCTTCCGATTTTGCAATGGTTGGTTCGTAATCCGGTGCATTCAAAACAAAGGACGGAAGCGTTGTGGTTTTTCCTGGATAGACAAATCGAAATCGCACCACGGCTTGATGACCACGTTTGGCCACCTTGTCAAGAAATTCATCAAAACGAGTGAAGTCATAACGTCCCGGCGCCACCGCGATTTCGTCATAACCGCAATAACGAAATTCCAAGGCAATCGCATTCGTTTCGACCTTTTCATGGTCGCTCCACAGTACGATTCCCGTCATCGGTTGAACCGAGGTGATGCGGCGTTGCCACTGTTCCTCTTGCACCTTGGCACCATCGGTCTGTTGAGCATGACCCGTCGCCGACCCAATGACGGCCAACATCAACACGCTGATCGGCAATCGCATTTCAAATCTCATGGGTGCAACTGTGCGGATTAGGGCATCAATAACCGCATCGAGATTATTTTGTGAATGTTCACGCGGCAACGACCGATCCTCACCTCTGGTGCATGGAAATGGCACCGTCTCGTAGTCAAAACGTTCGTTGGCGATTGTGAATGCCAACTTCGTGCTCAGGCCAGGGAAACGGCCTTTTTCGTTTCACCCTGCCGGAGCAATTCATGAGCGTTGACGCAATCCATACCGCACTCGGTGTCGCATTCACAGCGGTTTGGCTGCTCGTGGGCCAGATTATGGTCAACCAGCATTAACGCAGTCTTTCGAGAAGCGCTGCGAAGTAGGTCGCCTTTGCATGCTCGTAAGCGTCGGGATCACCCTGAGTCTCGCGCCAGGCTTGCACCTTCCACTCTTCAAATCCGATCGCAGCTTCCCGGTTGGCACCAAAGTGATCGCGTATTGCGATGGCATGCCTGAGCATCGGTGACTGAGGAAGAACTAGGAACACACGATGCGTTGTCTCTCCGTGACGTGGTTTTTCCAGCGTCGTCGGTCCTCGCCCTGATGCAACAACCCATTGCGGTGTGCGAACGGTCTTGAAATTGAGACCTTCAATGCAAGCTTGAGCGTCCTGCCAGTCGTCACCGGCTTCCACCACCGCAACGACATCGATAACAGGTCTGGCGATCAATCCATCAAGCGCCGTTCCACCAATATGCTGCACATCGGTCACGCGACCTTCGCAGCACATCAGCACACTACTTCGCGTTTGCTGGAACTCTTGGTGCCACCGCGGATCGTGGTGCATCAAGCGAACGATGTCAGCGTCACCTGATGAATCATCGCCACGCCAACGTTCGTCGAATTCGAGCCAACTCATACTGGTTCCAACGCGTGGTTTATTTCCGCTATCATCCGCGAAACACGACAGCTTATTTCAATCGACAAGTCATCGCGATGACCCCCACTGACGCGAAACGAACGACGGCTCAAGTCGGGATCATCATGGGTAGCGTGAATGACTGGGATACGATGTCAGCAACTGCTGACGTTCTGGATGAATTGCAAATCCCGACTGAACGCAGCGTCGTTTCAGCACACCGGACACCCGCCCGCATGTTCGAATACGCGCAGCACGCGGCAAGTCGTGGGTTACGTGTCATCGTTGCTGGTGCGGGCGGTGCGGCTCACTTGCCTGGCATGGTCGCCTCGGAAACGAACCTGCCCGTGATCGGTGTTCCCGTGCAAAGCCGTGCGTTGCAAGGTCTCGATTCGCTGCTATCGATCGTTCAGATGCCCGGTGGCATTCCTGTCGCAACAATGGCGATCGGAACGGCGGGGGCACGCAACGCGGGTGTCTTAGCCGCGCGCATGTTAGCATTGTCCGATGATTCGTTGGCCGCACGACTGAAACAGTTCGTCGAACAACAGCGTGATGCCGTGCTAGCGACGGCCGATCAATTGCCATGAAACAAACGGTCGACAAACAAGCGATTGCGCCCGGTGCCACCATTGGCATGGTCGGCGGCGGGCAGCTTGGGCGGATGTTTGCCATTGCGGCCGCACAGATGGGATATCGAGTCAGCGTGTTTTGCGGCAGTAGCGATGAGCCAGCGGCACAAGTGGCCAACACAACCGTTTGCGGTCCGCTGGAAGATCATTCCGCGATTGAAGCGTTCGCTAAGACATGCGACGTAATTACGTTGGAATTTGAGAATATCCCCGCGGAAACGATCGCCGCATGCTCCCGCCATGCACCGACGTATCCGTCCGCTGACGTTTTAGCGGTTGCGCAAGATCGATTCGTGGAAAAATCAACTTTGCAGGATGCCGGCCTACCCGTCACTCCGTTCCGCCGCGTTAGTGACGCCGCCACAGCCATCGCGGCGGGTGAAAATCTCGGCTGGCCAATGATCATCAAAACCTGCCGTAGCGGCTACGACGGAAAAGGACAGCACCGGATTGAATCACCGGAACAAGCCGAACAGATTGATTGGCAAACCAATGCACCGGAGACATCGCCGCAATCATCATTTGGAGGATGGATCGCCGAATCATTGATTCCCTTCGATTTGGAGATTTCCGTCGTCGTGGCGCGCACCGTGGATGGTCGTACATCAACATTCCCCGTCTTTGAGAACGATCATCAGAATCACATCCTCGATCTGACGCGAATTCCTTCGACACTGCCACAAGAGGCGCAGCATCACGCCATGCAGATTGCGACCGCTGCTGCAGAGTCTTTGGACGTGGTGGGTTTGCTTTGCGTTGAGTTTTTTGTTTCCGGCGACGACCTTCGAATCAACGAGGTCGCCCCGAGACCTCACAATTCCGGACATGTGTCGATCGAAGCGTGTGCGACCAGTCAATTTCAACAGCACGTCCGCGCCATTTGTGGGTTGCCGCTGGGCGATTCGTCGATGACCGTGCCCGCCGCGGCAATGGCCAATTTGATGGGCGACCTGTGGCCCAGCGCGTCCGAATCACCCAACTGGCCACGATTTCTTGATTCGCCTGGCGTGCAATTGCATCTTTACGGCAAACATGCCGCGCTGCCGGGCCGAAAGATGGGACATGCGACGGCGGTCGGCCCAACGATCGACGACGTTGTTAGCCGTCTGAACCAGGCGCGTGATGTACTGCGTGCTTCGAGCGAAAGAATTTGCCAGGTGGCCGAGAGGTAAGACATCGAAACCACGAATCATCAGAGATTCGTACCCGTCTCAAAACCTTTCGTCGCAGTGAAGATCATGCCTGTTGCAAATGTCACCGATACCAACTTTGAAGATCAAGTGCTCAAGTCAAATGAGCCCGTGCTTGTCGATTTTTGGGCACCGTGGTGCGGTCCGTGCCGTCTGATGGGACCCGTGTTTGAAGAAGCGGCTGCTGAGCTAGGCTCACAGGCACGTGTCGTCAAAGTCAACATCGACGACGCGCCCGAGACCGCAGCCAAGTTCGGAATTCAATCGATCCCCACGTTTGCGGTTTTTGATCAGGGACGAGTCACCAATCAATTCGGTGGCGTCGTTCCGAAAGCGGACTTGGTCAATGCCGTATCGTCGACAGCCAGCTCGTCGTCCTAACAGCTGTAACGCGTTTGATGCGTTGCGATGGATTCACAACACCGCGCGACGCAGATCTGAGCGACTAGCTGGACACCGCCACTTTGGATTAGCCGCACGGCGTTAGCCGCGGTTTTCTCGTGCTAGACTGTGGCTATCGCTAAAACGGCTGATACGCTCGGTCATGCCATGAATCACGGTGTTTTCCATCCAAATTGGTGTTGTCCAGCTAGGTCGCCCCAAACCAAATCGCTAGCCACCAACCCACAGCCGTCATGGTTATTGCCGTTGCGATCCAGATCGCCGTCAACCAAAACAGCGTGACGGAGTTCTTTCGCGTCGGCAATTGCTGATTCAGCTCGGAAACCATCGGTGGGGCCGGTGGCAATTTATCGGGCGGCATCAGCGCGGTCGCATTTGAATTCGAAATATCGTCACGAGACGACCGATGCGAGTTGTTGGTTGATGGAGCCAGCGAGGTTGGGTTTCCCGATGCCGCATCGCTGGAGACCGAACCGCCCAATTGACCAGGCTCATCAAGAACAACCAATCCCGACTCAACGGGAGACCCCTGGAAGCCACGATGATGGCTCGACTGTCGATCGTCGGGTTGTCCCGGCAGACTGACAGCTGGCGATTTTGAGTGTTGAAGAATGCCGGAATCATTTGGCCAAATCGCTTCGCCATCGGGAAAGTCAGCGGCAGCCCAAGGACTCAATCTGGCCACCACGTCACTAGCTGATGCAATCCGGCGTTCAGGTTCTTTTTCCATCATGTCGGCAATGGCATCGGCGAATTCATCACTGATGTCCGCTGAGAATTGTCGTGGATGCCAGGGAGCTTCCTCAATGTGTCGCCGACATTTTTCGCGCGTGTCGCCACCGGGAAACGGCACTTTGCCCGTGCAAGCAAAGTACAGCGTGCAACCCAGCGAATAGATGTCACTGGCTGGACCGATGTTCTCCGGTGTGCGTATTTGTTCCGGCGAAAGATAATCCGCGGTGCCTACAATTTTCCCGGCACGGGGGTCATCAAGATCCAACGGCGGAAGAGTCCTTTGACGTGGTTTCTTGCTGCCATGTTCGTCAAGCACATGTTGATCGTCGCTGTCATGCTCAACCGAATGACGGTGTTGAAGTCGCGTTAATGCAGCCAAACCCACGTCAGAAACCTTGGCGTGGCCATCGTGCGTGACCAGAATATTGGCGGGTTTGATATCGCGATGGACGAGTCCCGATTCATGAGCGTACGCTAACCCGGCCGCGGCTTGAGCGATGATGGATGCGGCGGCCTGCATCGAAAGTGGCCCTCGTTTTTTGACCAATTGCCGCAGATCGGTGCCCTCGACCAACTCCGTGACCAGGTAATGCACGTTTCCATCACGGCCCGCATCGAATGCCCGCACGAGATAGGGTGAATCAAGCGTGGCTTGCAAGCGAATCTCACGCATGAATCCCTGACGACTGACTTCAGTCGCCTTTTCCAGCGGCAAGACTTTGATCGCGCACTTGCGACCCATGATCTCATGAACGCCCGCAAAGACTTGGCCCATGCCTCCTTCACCCAGCCAATCGGTTATGCGGTAGTTGCCAAGCGAAAGTTTGGTGCGACCGGCTATGAGCTGTTGCGACTGATAGGGCGTTACCAGACCTCGTTGGATCAAAGCGTCAGCGATGCGTTGACACGCGCTGGCATGAATCGGTTGCCAATCAACATCGACGGCATTGGTCTTCGTTGCATCGGCCGATTGCTCATCCATCGTCGCCGATCGAAGTGCCTCCTTGGCGACCTCTTTCCACTGTCTTGATGAAACCAGCCCACTCCGCAATGAGGCTTCGCGAAAGATCTCCAGAGGCGTGAGTTCCGAGCCCATCAACTTGACGCTACGGATGGCGATGAATCAAAGAATATCAACAGATGATGAATTGCATGTCCCGGCAATCGAACCTCGATACGATCATCATAACACTCAACTGCGCCTGACTTATCGGAATCAGATCGATTCTCAATTCGGTTGAGCAACTCGCTTCGACTCTGGATTGGCACCGTCATCACGCCGTCGGGTAACGTGCTCTCAGACGCAATTCGACCATCCGCGATCGGGCGACCGAGCGACGACATGGTCCGCACAAGCACCGGTGGCCGACAAAAACGCACACGCGTGGTAACCGGACCCGACCGGGTCACGATGAGACGCAGGTGAATGGCTATCCCGCCGTCATCGAGCGACGTCGAATCAACAACTTCTGCGATGACCGTTGATGGCGAAACATGCATCAACCAGCCTCGAGTCACTAATGGCTGGCGCGATTCGCCAGGTCGTTTCGATGGCCCAGTGGCTGGCGTCTTGATTGGCACTTGTGTGACGCCTTGATCATGAGTGAAGGCGGCCTCAGCGGTGGCAATTGGATTCGGCGAATCGATCCCGATTTGAATCGCCCAGCGTGCCTGTTGCGACTCTGTCGATGGCTTTCTAGCAGCCAGCTGCATTTTCGTCTCAAAAAATCGATCGCCAACTCGCTGATGCTGGCTGGCACCTCCCGCTGCGATCAATGTTGTTCGCTCACCCTCGTCGACGACGAAACCGAAGGGGCTGTTCCATCGGCGAGAGCTTGTTCGGAATACTTGCTGCCCGACCAATGTGCGAACGATGGGGGCAGCTTCCGCGAATGCCGTTTTCAGCATGACGTCGACGTCGTGATCACGCTGATTCATGACGGCAACCTTCAATTCGCGACTGCCGGCCGGAAGTTCATATTCAATCGTTAAGTCGCTCCCAATCATTCGCACAACCCCGCACAGCGTGTCATTAACGATGACTTGCGATGATTGAAATTCTGGCTCGTTGTCTGCGAACCGCCATCGAGCTGAAAAGCGATTGCCCCGAGTGGAACCGCTGTAGATTCCATTGATGCCGCCGTGTTCTCGATCAATCAGCACATCCATGAATTCGTTGCTCAATCGAACGTCCGAACCGGCTTTTCCAACGATTGGTTTCAAACGAAACCCAGTGATCTTCGTTGCCAACTGACGCACCGATCGCGCCAGCCGCCCGGTGGTTCGACTCATTAAGGATTCCGACTGTGATCCATCACGATCGGTCGGCTGTT
>JBCCJB010000164.1:0-8621 GCA_039028015.1 Planctomycetota bacterium | reverse complement strand
GATGGCTTTGCTCAACTGGTCGCAACGCGGGTTGATAGTCCACGCTTCAATTCGCAGCTGCCTGAAGATGTCAATGGCAACAATGAGGTCACCGCTGTCGACGCCCTTCAAATCATCAATGATTTGAACGCTCGCCAATCGTCTGAAATCGGATTTGACGAGTCCGATGGACCTAGCGTTGATGTGACGAACGACGGACGGGTGACCGCGCTCGACGCGCTGTTAGTCATCAATTATTTGAACTCACAAGATGCACATCGATCCGCACCCGAACCCGTTGACAACGGATCACTGGAAGCTTCAAGCGACGTGGTGTTTGCTCAAAACCCAAGCTTCATCGCATCATCTTCGGATGATGAGATTGATGGCATTTCGGTCGATCGTTCCGATCCGCTTCAGCTGATCTAAGCCGGATGCGTCCGTATCCGTTAGCTCACGATCGCTGTGAGTACGGCTTGCTTGTGCATTGCGGCTGATGACACACTCGAAGGGCAGCGATGCGTCGCCCCGTATCGCTTGCAAGCGATTATGCTGTCGATTGGCAGCGACAGATCATTCGCTGCTTACGATCGTTTCCGTTCCGCGTCCATCTTTGGCAGGCGATGATTGATTGATGAAGTCGGTGATTGTCGCCTTTGCCAAATTCTTGGTGCCGGCCGTGATCATCGCGGTCCTATTGTTTCGACTGGACCCGGACGACTGGGACAACCTGCGACAACGTCCCGTTCGTGTTCCGGTGTTGACGTTGGCATTTGGCATCGCATTTCTGGCAATTGCGACGTCGTTTGTCCGATGGTGGCTGCTCGTGCGGTGCCAAGGCATCCGACTGAGCATCATCGAGTCGTTTCGACTCTCTTCGATTTGTTTTCTCCTGTCGTTTGTGTCAGCCGGCAGCGTTGGTGGCGATTTATTCAAGGCTGTCTTCTTGGCCCGCCGGAGTCCTGGGAAACGAATTGAAGCGGTCGCATCGGTCATTGTCGATCGTGGTGCCGGGCTTTACGGTTTGCTTCTACTCGTGGCAGGCGCTTTGATCCTTAGACCGGGCGATGGATCGATTCAGTTTGAAGGCATTAGCATCAGACAGTTGCAGTGGCTGTTGTCCATTTTGGTTTGTTTTGGCACGTCTGTCCTGCTGATATTGGTCTTGGGTGGCAATCTTATTGACTCATTGATTGGCCGATTTGCAAAGCTGCCCATCATTGGCGGTCTGGTTTCAAAAATTGGACCACCGCTGCGGGCATTTCACGACTACCCAATCGCATTTTTGATATCGCTTGTGATGAGTGTTGCCGTTCACGCGATGCTGACCATCAGTATGTTTTTGATTGCGGCATCACTGTTTGATTCAATTCCAACATTTGCCGAACATTTCGTGATTGTGCCTTTGGGTATGCTCGCATCGGCGCTTCCAATCACACCGGCCGGGATTGGTGTTTTGGAAGCAACCATCGGAACGCTTTACGAGATCGTGCCTGCTTCGCCCACTTCGGCCAGCGGTGTGCTAGTGGCGTTGGTCTTTGAAATGGTCAAAATTGGCCTAGCGATCATTGGGACTGTGTTTTACTGGACCGCAAGCAGCGAAGAGACAGCCAGTCTGGAACAGGTGGAAGTTGAACTCGCATCGGCGGAACATGAATCCGCGTCTGTCGACGACAATCCATCCGGGGTCACCAGCCCATCGTCCCCGGCCCACCCTTGAATGGCCCCGCAAGATCCGGCGTGATCCAGCCCCCGTAAAATGCACCTTCTTGAGGCTTGGCAACCATGTCTCCCACGCGACATTGATCGAGCAGTCGGGCATAGAACGCGAGGTAACCCGCAATCGGTCCGAAGACTCCGTCCGTTGTCGGGTAGCACCACGCGACATTGTCGACTTGTGGCTGATGGGGAAGCTTCAGGTTGAAATATCTCGCCGAACCCTTGAATTCGCAAAACGTGGAACCACCGACGAGTTCAAGCACATTGAGGTCACAGTCGCCCGGTGGAAAATAGTAGACAGGCGGATGACTGGTCTCTAGCACGCGGTAACCCGCGTTGGTTTCTGCAATCTTTGTTCCCTGGTGATGAACCGAGAGCGTCGATGTAACCGGTTCAAGACGCGGTGGACGTGGATAGTCCCATACAGATTCATGACCAGGTTCAACAGGGTCCGGTTTCGGATGCATTAAAGGCCTATCGATGTTCGGATGGTGAACTTCACTGATCACGCAATGATCGACTGCGCTGCGTCGCAGCAGTCACTGCGCGAATCATAGCGGACCGCAAACCGGCGTCCTCAAGCTCAGCAACCGCGGCAATCGTGGTGCCTCCAGGGCTGCAGACATTGTCTTTCAATTGACCCGGATGCATTCCGGACTGCTTGACCATGTCGGCAGCGCCCAAGACCGTCTGCGTTGCTAGCCGCAACGCCAGTGGTCTCGGTAAACCCGATGCAACGCCACCGTCGGCTAATGCCTCGATCATCATAAAGACGTAAGCGGGACCCGATCCACTCAGCCCGGTCACCGCATCGAGCTGAGATTCGGGCACTTCGACGGCGATACCGACCGAGGTCAGCAACAATTCCAAATGGCTTTTGTCAGCCGATGTCACATCTTCGCCGATGCAAAAACCACTGGCACCCTGTCCGATCATCGCGGGAGTGTTGGGCATAACACGAGCAATCCTGCGATGCCCCACGGCTTCTTCAATGATGGTGGATGGGACTCCAGCGGCAATGCTCACCACGAATTTCTCGGTAAGCAACGTGCTGTGCTCGCCAAGAACCATTCCAATCACGTTCGGCTTGACGGCCAACAAAACCATCTCAGATTTTTTGATTGCATCAACGGCATCGCAGTCAATTGAGACTCCCGGATAGGAATCTCGCCAGACTTGATGACGCTTTTCATCAGGATCAACGATGTGCAACGCCTCGATCGCGATTCGCTGCTGGTCTAACAGGCCACCGATCATGGCGATTGCCATTTGGCCACCACCGACAACAGCTAGCTTCGGGAACGTCATGAGAACAATTCAAATGCGAATGAATAATGAGTTGTGTTCCAACAGAGATGATGAAGGCATCGCTGTGAGGACACTGCTATCAAGACACCGTGCATCAACTCAGAAGCGAGCCAACCGTTGCTAAATCAGGCCCGGGTCGCGACGACGAGTCCCGGCGAGTAACTGAATCAAAGCGACCCGTAATTGCTTCACGCGAAGCGGCAACGGCAACAGCTGACGATTGGGCGCTCGCTTGGCGCGACCGATGATATGAGTTTGTCTCTGATCAACCAGTAGGATCGCAGGCACTTCAGATGTGGCCTCGTTCTCGGTGAATGCGTTATACGCATCCAGCGCGTCGCTTCCAAGTTCGGCAGCACCGAAGATCACACAGTCCGCAGGAGCCTCGTCATCGTTGAAACGAGCCAGAGCGCGTTGTGGATCAGCAATGATCAGCACGCGATAGCCGCGGGCCTTGAGTCGTTCGCGTACCGCATTCTGCAATTTCGCTTTTGACTCGACCAGCATAACCACATAACCTTCGCCTTCGTTGGTGATCACTTGATCGTCACCGACTTCGGCGGCGTCGACGGCCGCGACCGTTTCGGTTTCGCGTTTGACTGGTCCTTGTTTGAGAATCGTCATCACCCGCTGCACATCACCCTGAAGCGCGGCGGCGGATTGAACGCGTTTGGCCGGATCGAATTCCATCATCCGAGAAAGCAACTGAGTCACGATGCCTGGAATATCCGCAACATGATCTTGGATGGGCTTGATCTCTTGGAACCGCGATACATTGAGTCGTTGCAATCGGTCACGCGTTTCCGTGAGTGCTGGCGTCCCCGCGATCATGTGATAGAGCATGTTGCCCGCAAAATAAACGTCGCTGCGTGGATCATCCTTGCGAACGTTGGTTCCTCGTTCCAGTGCCGCGTAATCGATCGCACGTGCGTTTGGGCAATCGGCGACTTGTTCGGGATTATTGCGATCCGATAACGCAGCCAATCCAAAGTCCACCAGCTTGGCAACGCCATCGGAGCTGATCAGAACGTTGGATAACTTCAAATCGCGATGCGAGATTCCAAATCCAGCGGCAAACGCCAGACCGCTAGCAACCTCGCAAATCAGTTTCAACGACAACTCAACGGGCAATTGACCACGAATCTTGACCAACTCGCGCAGTGTTTGCCCCTCGACAAACTCCATCACCAAAAACGGGTTACGCAGATCCGGTACCACCTCAAAAATACGCACGATGTTGGGATGCTTGAGCTTGAGTCCCATCTTGCCTTCGCGGAGAAACTGCTCCATCTCTTTGGGTTCATCGCGAAACCGTTTGCGCAGGACCTTCACGGCGAAAACCTTCCCGTCTTTTTCCGCTCGATAAACTCGAGCAAAGGTTCCCGCTCCAATGAGGTACAGAACCTTGTAATCACCGTAAAAGTAGCCGTGACGGTCGCCGCGAATCAGCTTTTCAGCTTGCAGCGTCGTGACCAATCCGCGTCGCTGAAGCAAATCAACTGCCTCACTCAGCGGTGTATCACCAACCCCAATCTCCGACATCACCGCGTCCACGGTTCGCCGGTCGGCAATGCCAGCCGCGATCACACGTTGAACAAACTCTTCAGCAGTCGGCGCGGGCATCGGATTGCATGAGGGGATAAGTGATGAGCCAACCGTCCTCTTGCGTCAACATGGTTTGACACGATCCTGACGCCGGCCGACGGTTATATCATTCTACCTGCCCACTCAGATCTGTCGCGGAAACGCCACGTTGCGATGGCCCCAGATTCCTATTTTCTCGCCGGCACGGATCGTTGGTACTCGTGCAAACGCACTCCCAACCGTCTCAACCGTTCTAATCCGTCCACCAAGGCAGACGACTCCATTTGTTCCGGCGTCAGGTAGACATCAAGGTACGGTGCAAATCGACGATCACCTTCTGCGTCCGCCTGACACATGTCGACCAAGGGATCGATCGAACTGAGAGGATTGCCCGACAAAATGAGCAAATCCAGATCTCGCAGACCTTTCAGTGGCGATAGTGATTCGATCTTGTTGTCAGAGACCTCGACCGTCGTCAACCAAGTCAGATTGGAAAGTGGTTTCAAATCGGTCAAACGATTTCCGGCCACGTCGAGCGACCAAATTTTCTCTAAGCCCGCGACGGGTTCAATCTCCGTCAGCTCATTATCGGCGGCATAGAGCGTCCGCAAATTGTGCATGCCTTCGATGGCATTGAGTGACGTCAATTGATTGCCCGACAGATCCAGCAATTGCATCGCCGTGAGCTTTGCCAGCGGCTGGATGTTGCTGATCAAATTCCCTGATAAAGTCACGCTTTGAAGTCGCGTTAGCTTTGCAAGTGGACGAAGGTCTGTGATGCGATTGTTCGATAAATCAATCAGCATCAATGATCCGCAGTGCTGCAATCCCTCTAGACTCTTGATTCCTTTCCCAGATGCAACCACACGCGAGATCTTGGCCACGTCGTCGACCGTGATCGGATCATCGTTGAAACGTTTTTCAAAAACCTCAGCTCGAATCGCCTTCTCGAGTGCTTTGTCCGGAAAGATTGAGTTGGGCTGATCGACTTTTTGGGAAGCCGTTTCCTGATCCGTCTGAGCCATCGTTGGCGAAGCAGTGACAACCAAAAAACAAAACAGCATTATGGCAAACAGACGCCGATGTCGACATTTCATGTGATTGATCGGTGTCATTAGTGCGTTTCCCGTCGCGTCAGTTCATCGCGTAGCTGGGCGGCCAGTTCGTATTTTTCCTCCGCTACGGCGGTATCAAGTCGCTCACGCAATGTCTGTCCCACCGAGTATTCGGTACGCAGTGACTCGCGAAGTTCAATCAAACGCTGGATCAACTCATCGTCCTCGAAGTGATCTTCCGCATCGTGTTTAACGAAAAAATCCTTCAACGTATCGAGACCGCGATTGATCGCTGCAATTGCCTCTTCGGCAGTGTTCTCCTCCAGTTCCCCCAACGCTTCTGCTTGAGTCCGGTGGAAGAGGACAAATGGCCGGTACTGCTCATGGGCAGAGGTCCATTCAGGATCATCTGATAACTCCGCACAAAGGTCCATCAATCGCAACGTATGGTCCGCATCCATCACGGCACGGTGGTAATACTGCAATCGTAACCAGCAAATGCGTCGGTGGTAAAACTGCATGAACTCACGATCGATCTCGCTGGCATCTTCTTCCGTCAGTTCGTAGTTTTCATCATCAAGCCGCTTTAATTGGAGATGGTCCAGATAGGTCTGCGAGGATTCAATCGCACTCCCGTCAGGCCGACCCGTCGTTTCCAATTGTAAGATGCCCATGTCCACCCGCATCTGGATCACATCGCGCCCGTCACCGCCTTTGAGCAAACGAACATTCAGTGTCGACGGATCAAATTTCCATTGGCTTAAGACCTCATCCAGGTGCCGCGGCCGCTTCATTGACTTCAAATTCCGTTCGTTGACGTGGGTTCGATTCGCTTTTGCCCCAGTATATCAGCACGTCCGATCAGGAGAACCGAAACTTCGCGAACGCCGGTCACACACAAAGAAACCGCGACACCAGCGCCAATCCTGGGGAACGTCGATAACCCCACCGATGCATCTCAAGTGACATCGCGTTCCACGGAATCGATTGCGTGGTGCAGCAAATCGTCGATGATCCCATTTCCGACGAAATCTCGAACCGTCTCAGGGACAAAAACCCGTACTCGCTTGACGTGCTGATCGAATTGTTGCCGCGCCAGCACCGATGCGACGGGCGATAGATCACCGAGCGAGATCACCCGTCCGGACGATTCGACCAAGTCCATGTCGATATCGACCTCCAGCTTGACTGGCGGTGCGTCAATTAAGACGTGCATGGGATCGATTGACACGTCAAAGCGGTCAGACAAAGCGACGGCAACGCGACGTGATAGCGCGACAAGCCACCAATACGGGCGACGCGATAATCTCCGGTGCAATGATTCGTCATTGATCGCCACGTCTTCGTCATCTTTGCCCGGGTGCTGAACCGAGAGCACGTTGTATTCGGCAAGTCGTTTGAACAAATCACGGCGAGGACCGAAAAGCCGCTCAGCAAGATCGATTAACGGCTTCCGGCCATCTGTCTTGACAGCGGCGATCAGCGAACGGGTCCAAACGGCATCGGATTGATTGCACCACGATGAAGTTTCTTTTTGTGACTTACCATCAGTGTCAAAGTCACTGTCAATGTCTTGATTGCAAAGATCGGCCTCACTGTTATTCGACATCAACTCATACACAATTCGTTGCAGCATCGCTGTGGCCGAACGAACCGCGTGATGCCAGTAAACTTCGCTGAACATCACATACCGACCAAAAACCATCATCTCGGCGGCCGTTCGCCCTTTGACATCGAGTGACAACCGCGGCTCTGTGGGATGAAGCCGCATTGACGCGATCAAACGTGCTGGATCGAAGTTGCGTCCATAGGGCACTCCCGCGTGAAGACTGTCTCGTTGAAGGTAATCGAGCTTATCGATGTCGATTGGACCGCTCAAACAACTTGCCAGCACGCTCACCTGATCACGGTTCAATTGAGTTGATCCGTTGCCAAGCCGATCGGCATGTGTTTTTGGTTCCAGGATGCTCATCACATCGCCAATGCTGCATTGCCAATTCTGGTTGATCGCGTTGGTGAGCGATGACGATTGCAGGATCATCTCCGCACGCTGCTCATGACGCACCATGCTTTTCTGGCCAGGAAGCGAACCCATATCTTCGATCGGATGCCCGAAAGGCTGGTGTCCAATATCGTGCACCAAAGCGGCCAATCGAAACGCATCCACCGCGGATTGATCCTGCCCAATCAAGCGTTCAAATGGTTCCTGGCGACGCAAGTGCGAAAGCAGCATCTCCGCGTGAGCATAGACGCCCAGCGAGTGTTCAAATCGATGATGAGTTGCCCCCGGATACACGAGGCTGACCAAACCAAGCTGACTGATGCCACGAAGCCGTTGCATCTCTGGCGCATCAATTACTCGCCGCACTCGCGAGCTCAGCGGGACATCCATTGATGATGGCAGTCGTAATCGGCCAAAGCCATCATCGGTCGACTCGACGCACGCCATCAAAAGACGGAATCGACCGGCAATCCTGCCAAGGGCACACCGGCAACAAAGGCCAGCACCACGCACGTGATCAAGTACATTCCCGCGTGAGCGAGTCCACTGATCGCTTCAAGCTCGAATACCATCACCGAGATTGCGGCCCCAATCGCCAACAAAATGCAAAACATAATGCCGGCGGACATGGCTGACATTTGTGCGTATCGGTCTAGCTCCAGCACGTAGGATGGCACGAACGCGTATAACAACCACAACGCGGCAAACAGACCGGAACATATGAGAACGCGTTGCCGCAGCTCGGGACCGACGTAAGGTGCCAACTCCGCATCATGCACAAAACCGTAGCCGATCCGCACGACGGGTGGGGCCAAACAAATAATGCCAATTAATTGTGCCCACCATGGCGGCCCAGCCTCACCGCTGAAAAGACGAAATGCAATCGCAACCGAAAAAACCAGCAGGACACCGGCACCTGCAATCACCGCATGCTGACGTGTGAACGCTTTGTCCTCACGCGTGATCGGTTTCAG
>JBCCJB010000163.1:0-8623 GCA_039028015.1 Planctomycetota bacterium | reverse complement strand
CCCGTTCTGTTTTTATCGAGTCCGGATGGCCACACGACATCGCATCGTCGTCGTGTTTTGGACACACTCGGCCAATTGAATGATCAGCATTTTGAAGCGACGGGCGATCCCGAAATTCGCACCCGGATTGCCCAGTACGAGATGGCGTTCCGGATGCAAGCGTCAGTGCCAGATTTGATGAACATCAGTGACGAAACCGAAGCGACGATCGGGGCTTATGGTGCGGAGCCTGGTAAGGCATCGTTTGCGAATAATTGCCTGCTTGCTCGTCGCTTGGTTGAACGCGGCGTCCGAATGGTTGAACTCTATGATTCGGATTGGGATCACCATGGTGGGCTGAAAACACGTTTGCCCGAAAAGTGCCGTGATGTCGATCAAGCGATGGCCGCATTGATTGAGGATCTCAAGCAGCGTGGCCTGTTGGATGAGACGTTGATTGTTTGGGGATCTGAGTTCGGTCGCACACCACTTTCGCAAGGCGAATCAAGTCGCAACGACGGCGTTCCCGGTCGGGATCATCATAAAGATGCGTTCACGATGTGGATGGCAGGCGGTGGTGTTCAAGGAGGAGTGTCACATGGTGTTACCGATGATTTTGGAATGGACATCGTCGAAGACGGCGTGCATGTTCATGATCTCAATGCCACCATCTTGCATCAGCTCGGCATTGATCACGAGAAGCTCACCTACCGATACCAAGGTCGTGAGTTTCGATTGACAGACGTTGAAGGACACGTGGTTCGAAGCGTCCTACGAAAAAGCTAACGACTCAGGCACTCACTAGCATCGGCCAGGGCGCTAACGGCGCGATCAATCTGTTCGCGACTGGTGGTCCAACCGGCACTGAACCGGATCACGCGACCGACTTGCTTGTCGGATCGTCCCGCAGCCCGAAGAACGCGTGTGATTTCATCCGGTGGCGTGTTTGACTGAGCCGTTGCCACAACAAGTTCCCGAGCGGCCTTTTGAATTCGTTTGGCATCACCCGGAAACTCAATGGCAACCGTATTGGGCAACCCGTCTGTGGTCTCGGCCAAGACAGACACGTCATCACCCAGGGTGGATCGCAAGCCATCGATCAAACGCTGACGTAAATCAGCGAGCGTGATTTCGGCCTCGCTCACACAGCGACCCGTCAGATGTGCCGCCGCGCCCAAGCCTACGATTCCAGGCACATTTTCATCGCCACCGCGGAGACCCATTTCACGATCTTCGCCAAAGATCACCGGTGACAACTCAAGCCCGCGCCTGACGAAGAGCGCTCCGCAACCTTTCGGTCCGTACATCTTGTGCCCGCTCACCGCGAGGGTATCCACGCGAAGCGAAGCGACATTCATTGGGATCTTTCCAACGGCAGCAGTGGCGTCACAGTGCAATCGGACACCGTGATTGTGACAGCAATCGGCGACTTCGCGGATTGGTTGGATGGTGCCCAAGACGGGATTGGCCAACTGCACGCAAACCAATTTTGTCTCCGGACGAATCCGCCCCGCTATGTCATCCGCGTCAATCAATCCGTCTTCATCGCACGGAACCGTTTCAATTTCCCAACCGCGTCGCTGAAGCTCAATCGCGACGGCGACGACGGCATCCGTTTCAACGGCGGAAACCAAACTGTGCGGGTGACCGGATCCCGCTTGGTCGACGTCAAAGCCCAACATGGCCAGGTTATTCGCTTCGGTTCCACCGCTGGTGAAGACCACTTCAAAGGGATCGCATCCCAGCGTCATCGCGACTTTTTCGCGAGACATTTCGATCGCTTCGCTGACTGCGGCCGCCTGCACATGCGACTGAGTCGGAAGCATGAAGTGCTCCGAAAAGTAAGGCTGCATAGCCTCGATGACAGAAGGTGCCACCGGACTGGTTCGATTAAAGTCGAGATAGATCAAAGAAGTGAGCCGAATGGGAGCGGCGCTGCAAAGTTAACGCGAACGCCCCAGATTAACTCAAGGTCAGGATCTTGCTAGCAAGCAACGGCGGTCTAACGCGGCTTCTTTTTGCCGTTCTTAGCGATGCGTTTCATTTTTTTTACGTGATCCGCCGCGACGACCCAGCCGCGACAATTACGGGCGCCACAGCGACACACGGGATTCCAGTCAAATGCTTCCCAGGCGTAATCAAATGACAATTCTGTGTCTTGTTCGACATGACAGATCGCAACGATGCCAAGCGAAAAATCGGTCAGCTGAACCAATTCACAATTGGGACTGCACGAGTGGTTCATGAACGCGCCCGGCGTGGCAGGTTCGAGATACCACTTGTCATCGAGTTCCATCACAAACTCGCTTCCTTCATAGTCTTTTTGGCGGATCAGCTGACCTGTGACTTCGGTCACCAATTCACCGGGTTGGAACTGCCTCGCCGCGAACACCCCGTAGCCGCATTTGCCGGTGTTGCGGACCTCAATGTCATCGTCCCAGTACGATCGATACCAATAGTCACGGTCGACTTTGGCTTGCAGTTTCTTGCGCCGTTGTTTGTCCAAGGTCGTCGATGCCATCAAGTTGCGTTGTTCTTTGGAGACACGGCCAGACGCAGTGACGCTTCTGACACAGCTGAGACTGACTGGATCAGCCAACGCGTAAAAGCTTGCACCGAGGGACCAGTCGCGTCAACACGTTCCGAATGTAGCGATTGGAGCCAGCCGTAGGGCTTGCATCGCCAATCTCACTTGTGTCGATCACGCCACCGCGCCGTGTCAGCGTGCAACGATCGGCCAGATCCGCCGATGACACTCACGGGCGCAATCCGTCCCACCGATCCGCACAGGCCACATTGCCGAAAAGTCATCCCATGAAATGCTCGATTCGCACCCTAACGGTTGCCCTGGTGGCCGGCATGATGCTCGACCTGACACTTGCCAGCGTCGCGGTATCCAACGATCTGGAATCACTTTTGGGTGACTGGACCGTCGATGCATCCAAACAAGCGGCGAAAACACCTTTCGCTAATAACTCGCCTGCAAACAATTCGATAAACAACACCCCAACAACGACGCAGAATCTAGCACTGCCACCGGATCCCTATCCGCATAGTCTGTCCGTGCAGAGCTTCAACAGCGCGCCGGCGAACGTGAATGCCGCGCCGCAACGCGATCAAACATTGGCCAATCACCAAGACAGTTCGCATCAGGCTCACACGCATCAGCCGGTCGCGCAGCAAGGCTATGCCAGCTTTGAACAGTCCCACGGACATCACAACACAACGCCACTGCCTCCGGTTGCTTCGCAGGCACCGCTGCAGTCCAACCCCTATGCCGAGTCATGTGCCACTTGCGGCACGGCATCGTGTGATGCGTCGCCCTGTGCGGGGCAATCTTGCGATGGCGCGGCATGCGACACGCAAGCTTGTGACAGCGGATGCGGATGCCAATCAGGATGCGGTTGTAGCCCCTGTGGTGAACTGCTCGAAGGTTGCGATGTCGCGCATCTGTGTTTGCCGGAATGCCGCCCGCACCGGCGTCCATCGCTGCCACCACCGAGCACGTTCCTGCAGTACTTCAACAGTCGCAATTCGTACTCCACGATCTGGGACGGCTACAACAACGAGACACGACATCGCTTGCGAAATCGAAGTCCGTATGTCGTCGGCCCTCAAGCCTGCCGCCCAGACGATTGCGATTGCTTTTAAAGCGTATTCGATTTTTAGCTGAGTCGAGCCGATCTCGGCTGACTCAATTGTCAGCCGTCTTCAATTTCGCATTGGTTTCACGAAGGAGCACCTCGAGCTCGACCAGATCAAACCAGGGCATGTTTGATACGGGATCGCCTTGCTGAAGAACCGTTTCAAACCGCTCGGAAGCCTTTTCGGCTCGCTCGAGAAACCTTTGAGCCGATTCCGTGTTCCCGTCCATCACATAAGCCAATGCGAGTGAGGCATCGGCCAGAAAATCACTCGGCCAGTATTCTCGCTGAGAGTCACGAAAACAGGCGATCGCACGCTCGATATCATTGGCGCGGAGGTGAGCCAGTCCGGTGATGTGAAATTGCACCGGTCTTGGTAGCCGACCGTTTTCGTCTTTCGGCGGGGAACGGCGTGGCGGGCGGTCTTGATCAAAGCGCTGCTGACCGCGTGGCGTTTGACCGTCATAAGATTGGCGACCGTATCGCGGTGGTCCACCACGATTCGGCGGCCCGTCGTAATTGCGAGGCCCATCAAAGCTGGGGGGCGCGCCGAACTCAGGTCGCCGACCAAATTCATGTGATTGAAAGGAATTCGGAGGTGGAGGCCGGCGTCCATCACGCAGCGGGTCCGGTGGCCCTTGCCAATCGCCAAATCGTCTCGGGTCATCCGCCGATTGATCCGCTTGTAGCTTTCGCTCGGCAAATGCCGCCAAACGTTGATACTGTTCTCGGCTCATTGCTTCGGGCTGCACCACGCCGTTGCGGATCCATTCCCAATGGATCGTTGTCGTGGCGGTGGTGTCGTTGATTGTCGACAGTCGCGTTTGATAACGCTGGTAGAACTGCTCCAGTGCATCAGATTGTTCCATCAACGAGAGCAAACTGGGCACACCCCACCAAGGCGGTGATCCGATCGAGGCTCCTTGACGAAGCGCCTCGGCAAAGTCCGCCGCCGCGGTGGACCAGCGATACTGACGAGCAAGAAACTGGCCACGACTCACCCACGGAAGATCGTAACTGCGTTGTTGGCTGACCGCGTCGTCGAAAGCTTGCTCAGCGAGTTCCAATTGGGATCCGCGAGCCAACGATTCACCGCTGGCCACCAACTCATTGGCTCGTGTGACACGACTGGCAAATCGCTCGAGCTCCTGCAGCGCCGCTTCTTTTTGATCCCGCTGCTGTGCGACCAATCGCATTTGCCATAGGCTCGCCAGCAAGCCGCCCGCTAGGCTCAACAACACCAGCAACGCGGACGCCAATACGAATCGATATCGCGTCGCGTATTTGGTGATGCGGTAGGTGGTGCTGGGAGGACGCGCTTCGATTGGTTCTTGCTGTAAGAAACGACGCAAGTCATCGGCGAGTGCCATCGCCGAGTCGTATCGACGATTGCGATCCTTCTCCAGCGATTTCATGACGATCCAATCGAGATCGCCTCGCAACGTTGACGAAAGGCGAGATTCATCTAGCCGCCTCAATTCGGATACCGTCGACGCTCGACCCTGAAGTGTGGACAATCGCTTGCTTGGGGACGGCGGATCTTCTTCACGAATGATGCGACGCAGCTCGTCCAAGCCTGCCGAATCCAGCCGATCCCGATCGAAGGGTGTGGCACCGGTCAGCAATTCATACAGCAGCACACCGAGCGAGTAGATATCGCTCCGCGTGTCGACGTCCAAGCCACTCATTTCTGCTTGCTCGGGACTCATGTACGCCGGCGTGCCCATCATCGCAAAAAACCGCGTGTAGATGGTTTTGTCCGTCAAAGACTGGCCGATGGCCTTGGCGATGCCAAAGTCGATCACTTTGACCACGGCACGATCGTCATGCAGCGTGACCAAAACATTGGACGTTTTTAAATCACGATTAATCACTGCCTTTTGATGGGCGTGATGAACCGCCAAACAAACGTCAATGAATAAATCGATGCGCTCACGAATGGTTCGCCGATGCGCGTCGGCGAACTCGATCAAGGAAACACCCCGAACCAGTTCCATCGCGAAATAAGGCCGTCCATCCTCCGTCACACCGGCGTCAAAGATGCGAGCGATATTGGGATGATCCATCATCGCGACGGCCTGACGCTCGGCTTCAAACCGAGCTAACACCTCTTTGGTGCCCATTCCTGGTTTGACCACCTTAATCGCGACCTGACGCTGAATTGGATGGTCTTGTTGGGCAACAAAGACGAGTCCAAAACCGCCTTCACCAATCTGTTCCATCAGACGGTACTTGCCAAAGGTTTTGCCAATCCACTGCGTTTCAGGCGACACTGCGGAATCCGTTCGAGCGACTTGCACCGGTGGCCGATCGAGTAAGTTGGACTCGTTTTCGGCCTCAAGTAAAGCTTGGACACTCTGGCGCAACAACATGTTATCACCGCACGCGTCGTCAAGATAACGATCGCGATGATCCAAGTCGGTCAACTCGATCGCATGAAGGAAAATTGATTTCTCACTGACGCCAGTCATGTTGGTCACTCTCGATTCATCACAACGCATAAAGAAGCTGTTTCAAACAAGGGGTCTGACCCTCTGACAAAGCCCCTTGGCGTTCGATCAGACATCGCCACATCAGGTTGATTCAAGTATTGTCACGTGACCGCCAAAGGGTCAGACCCTTTTTGAAACAGCTTTTAAGAATCCAAAGCATTCATTTCGCGATGGAGCCACGCTCGAGCGTAAGCCCAATGCCGTTTGACCGTCCGTGGCGACGTGCCCAGCATGTCAGCGGTTTGCTCCACCGTCAGACCCGTGAAATATCGTAATTCCACCAACTTGGCCAAATCGGAGTCAGTCCGCTCCAGTTTGGTGAGCGCTTCATCAAGTGCCAACAGCGACTCCGCATCGTCAGCTTCAACAGCGGCATCCACATGCGTTAGTTCGGTGCGACGACGATCCCCGCCGCGCTTTTCTGTTCGTCGCCGACGTGCGGATTCGATCAAAATCCGACGCATCGCCTCGGCAGCGGCCGCAAAAAAGTGAGGCCGGCCCTCCCAAGTCGGACCGCGATGATCACCAACTAGCCTCAAAAAAGCCTCGTGGACCAGCGCCGTCGGCTGCAAGGTGTGAGACGCCATCTCATGATTCATTTTTCGACCCGCCATCCGTCGCAGCTCCTCGTACACCAATGGCAGCAACTCCTCGGTCGCATGGCAGTCACCCGCATTCATGGCATCGAGCACTTCGGTGATGTCGCGAGGCATTGAGTTACGAGCTGTGAATTCAGGTGACGGTGATCCAAGTCGGCCACAGCCCGCCGGTCATGCGTGAACGCCATGAACAGCGGGCCATTATTTCTTTTCAAATATTTCTTTTCAAAACAATCGTTGGCCCCGCAAGGGTCAGTTTAACGCATACCGTTGCACACACGATCGATTGATCTCGCACCGACCTTGGCCTAACGGAGACTCGAAACTTGAAACGCACACTTCAACTGATCGGCTTGCTGGGTCAGGCTGGCATGATGGGCATGCTGACGCTCGCTCAAGGACCACCGGGATCGCCTCGCGGTCGAACGCACAGCGTGACCTCCAAAGGTGTGTTGCGTCCGCTGCCCGCCACAGTCGAACCATCAATGCCAAGTCGCGTGAGCATTGAAGTGCAGGGTGATGAGCGCGTCATCCACGCCAATGGGATTCCAAATCATAAGACGGGATCCTTTCCCAATCGTGGCAACCCCAATCGAATCAGCTCGCAGCGCCATGAGTATCGTATTCCCGCCAATCCCAGGCCTGCCGAGCGAACGACGCCGCTTCAAGGTGAGTTTGGCGTGGCGATCAATGGGGTTCCGTTCGATCCCGGTGCTGCCGAGTTCTATGCTGGTGAATCGGGTTGGCAATACGAACCCTTATCCGGCGCGATTCAGCTGGGCATTGATGTGTCCCACGCTCATGTGCAACCAACCGGCAAATACCACTATCACGGATTGCCGACGGGACTGCTTGACGATGTCGAGCTAACGTCATCATCGCACTCACCCCTGATTGGATGGGCCGCCGATGGGTTTCCGATTTACGCGATGCATGGCTACAGCGATGCTGACGATGCGGATTCCATGATCCAAACATTCGTCTCGAGCTATCAGCTTAAGCAGGGCAAGCGTCCCGGCGGCAACGCCCCCGGTGGCGTTTACGATGGCACTTTTGTGCAGGACTACGAGTACGTTGTCGGCAGTGGTGACCTTGATGAGTGCAACGGTCGGTTTTGTGTCACACCTGATTTTCCCGATGGCACCTACGCTTATTTCATGACTGAAAATTGGCCGGTCGTCCCGCGAGTTTTTCGGGGCACACCGTCCCGCGACTTTCGTCATGGGCCTCCGCGCGGTGGTGGGAGACCGAGTGATGGTGAGCGAGGCCGCGGAGCTGGGCCACGCGATCCCTATGCCGGGAGCGGATTTGCCCGAGATCAATTTGCCCGAGATCAATTTGATCGAGATCGATTTGATCATGGCCCTCCTCAGGGCCGGAGCCCGCGTTCCGGCGGAGGTTCACCCGATCACTGGGGTCCGCCGCGGCGTGGCGAGCCACGTTCGCGGGATTCGTTTGGTTCCAGGCGACAACCTGAACGGGACCCCTATCATTCCGGTCCTCCTCATGACCAAAGGCCACCAAGACCCGGTGAGCTGTTGCCTCCTTCGGCGGCCGAGCGTCTTGGCCTGACCGAGCAACAGCAACAAGATCTGGCGGAGCTGCAGCGATTAGTTGACCAGCGGCTCGATCAAATCTTGACGCAAGATCAACTGCGTGCCTTGCAAGTACCCCCACCGCCACCCAGGTCGTCTGACCGTTAGTACGAGTGAACTTGGGTTGGGAACGACGAGCAGTTAACCCTCCTGCGACGGAGTCGCGGGAGGGTCAGCCCGCGACAGCGTGGCTGGGGAGGGCATGACACTGAGTGGATTTGGCTCTTCCCTCCCCGAAATCTCGCCCAATGCTCGATTTCGACCCTCCCAGCTGCGCTGGGCGGGTGCTGTAAACGCTTGCCTCTGAGAGACTT
>JBCCJB010000162.1:0-8636 GCA_039028015.1 Planctomycetota bacterium | reverse complement strand
GGCCATTCCGACGGTGGCGGCTGGTCAGCCACAGGGCCCTGATTTGCAGGGCGTTGCCACGGTGGTTTTTGGCCTGCCGTTTGTCATCTTTGGTGGTTTGGCTGGGTTTTGCGCTGATCGGACTTCCAAACGCTTCATCATCGTGGCGGCGAAGTGGGGTGAAACCCTGATCATGCTGCTTGGCTTAGCCGCCTTTTTGATGACGCCCATGATCGGGTTCGTTGGACTCTGGGTGGTTCTCTTTTTGATGGGCTTACAAAGCACGTTTTTTGGTCCGGGAAAATACGGCATCCTGCCCGAGATGTTGCCACGTAGCCAACTGAGTCGCGCCAATGGTCTGGTTCTGATGACCACATTCATCGCGATCATCATTGGGACTGCGGTGGCGGGACCGCTAAAGGACGCCATTGTCCCCGCCGGCATGCCAGCGATGCAGGCGGCACCGGGTTTATGGATTGCTAGCTTGGTTTGCGTTGGGATTGCCCTGGTTGGTGTGGTAACAGCGCATCTGATAGCACCCGTGCGCGTTGCGGCACCCGATCTCAAATTCCGTACGGAGATGCTGGGGATTCCGAAAACGATGCGGGATTTGCTTCGCGCTGATCGTCCGTTGTTGATGGCACTGCTTGCTTCGTGCGCGTTTTGGTTGATCGCGGGATTGACGATCCAAGCGGTCAACTCGCTCGGCAAAGTTCAGCTTGGTTTGTCGGACACCAAGACCTCGTTGATGGTCTCGCTGATTAGTGTTGGCATTGCGGCCGGCGGTGGTGTCGCAGGCTGGCTCAGTCGACGTCTGTCCGACGGCCGCATCATTCGTGCAGGAATGTTTGGCGTCGTTGGATTTTGCGCGTTGTTATCGGTCACCCTGCCCGGCGGACGGCATCTGCTGGGGTTCGTTGGCGGGATTCCCGTGCTGATGCTTTTGGGTGCGTCAGCAGCATTCTTCGCCATTCCGATTCAAGTCTTTTTGCAAGCGCGACCGCCCGAGGCTCTCAAAGGCCGAATGATCGCGGTGATGAATCAAGCGAATTTTTTCGCCATCGTGATGTCAGGCTTGGCCTACATCATCATCGATCTGGCGATCACGAATTTGGGCTGGCCGCGGAGCACGGTCTTCGCCGTGATGGCCGTGGCTTTCTTGCCGGTGGCCATTTTCTATCGGCTTGATGAGACCTAGCGGGTTGCGAACGTCCGTCAAGCATCTTAGCGGGAATCGCCTGGTTGAGCTGTTGTCTGTTTCGATTGAAGCTCCAAACGAAGGGCGGTCACAATCGAATTCATGACAGACGACCAATCACCGAAATCGCGTTGGCGGTGCAGCTGCATCGACGGATACCACACTGTGTTGTCACCTTCGGTGCGCCATCGCCAATCGGGGATCCGGCCGAGCATCAAATGGACGCGTTTGCCGAGCGAACCAGCGAGATGCGCCAGCGACGTGTCGCTGGTCACAACGACATCCAGATTTTCAACGATCGCGGCTGTATCAACGAACTTTCCATCGCGATCCAAATCTTGGGGTAGACGCATGATCGATCCCGCAAATGTCACATCGTCGAGTTGATCACGACCATCACCGAATTGCAGGCTTACCGCATCAATCTGGTCGTGGGTCGCAATGGGTTGAAGTTGCGACAGTGGAATACTTCGGTACACGTCAGCATGGTGTTCAGGATTGCCTTGCCAATTGAGACCCACCCTCAGCTGACTCGGCGAGCGGGCCAAATGTCGATCGAGATATCGTCCCCAATAGTCAACATGCTGGGCGTGAGCCGATAGGTAACCGGCGCCGTTGCCAAAGTGGGTCCACAGCGAATGGCGATGCTCATACCAGACGTCGAGCACCTCTAAGAATGACGCTTGAAAATCCGTCGCAGGGATGTTGGTTGTCACGCCATCAGCGATCCAGTTGTCGACCTCGGCAAATGTTGAAAACAATGAAGTGAACCCGGGATCACACACAACGGTCACGCGAGCACCTTCATGTCGACAGGCCATCGCGACGCGTAAGAACTGGATCGCATCGCCGAGACCTTGTTCCGGATACAGGGTGATGGTTTTGCCGTTGAGGTCTTGTCCCGACCAAACGGGGACATGCTGCCCTGACGATGCCCATTGATTCACCGCACTGGGCCGTGCCACGCCCGGCATGCGCCAGCGCCAACGGTATTCGGGAAACCCCTGTTCAAAGTCGCCCAATAGAAGACGAATCACGCCAAGATTGCGATGCAGTTCGGCGTTCTGCGGGTCGATCTGCAATCCTTTTTCATACCACGCGAGCCCTCGCTGGATTTCCCCGGACCAGACCCAAAGCGTTCCGCGATTCTTGATCGCAGATAGATATTCCGGCTGTTGTTCCAGTGCCTTGGCGAAGCAGCTGTCCGCTTGCTCAATGTCGCCGAGCATCCGCAGCGAGTTGCCGAGATTGTTCCACGCAATCGGGAACTCCGGCTTCAGCGTGATTGCTTTTCGATAGGCCGTGACAGAATCGTCGAAGTCACGCTGGTCAAAATGACCGATGCCGAGATACACCCAAGCTTCGGCCGATCGAGGTACCTGACGCAAAACGCCGCGATACATCTGCATCGCGGCGTCGACGTTTCCTGATTGATGAATCTGCCATGCTCGCCCCAACAGATCAGCTAGCGAGATGGCTGGCTCCGGCATCTAGTCCAGGAATCCAACCAAATCTTGTGAGCGGCTGGGCTGTTGAAGCTTGCGGACTGCTTTGGCCTCAATCTGACGAATTCGTTCTCGAGTCACCTTGAAAATGTGCCCGACCTCTTCCAGCGTGTAGCTGTAACCATCTCCCAGCCCATAACGCAGCTTGATGATTTCGCGTTCGCGATAGGACAATGACTTTAGAACGCCGGTGATTCGCTGACGAAGCATCTCTTGAGTCGCACCGATCTGCGGACTTTCGGCGGTGCCGTCGGGAAGCAGATCACCAAACTGGCTGTCTTCGCTATTCCCCACGGGGCGATCGAGCGAAATGGGAAAACGACTCATCGTCAACACCCGTCGTGCCTCTTCGACGGTCACGTCAGCGCGACGGGCCGTTTCTTCGATCGATGGTTCGCGTCCCAGCTCTTGCAACAATTGCCGAGCAACATTGCGGACGCGGCTCATCGTCTCGACCATGTGCACGGGAATCCGAATGGTTCGACTTTGGTCCGCAACGGCACGCGTGATGGCTTGGCGAATCCACCATGTGGCATATGTGCAAAACTTGAAACCGCGGCGATATTCGAACTTGTCGACGGCTCGCATCAGACCCGCGTTGCCTTCCTGAATCAGATCGAGGAACGACAATCCACGATTGCGATACTTTTTGGCAATCGACACGACCAACCGGAGATTACCTTCGGACAGTTCCCGTTTGGCTTGTTGGTAATCGGAATAGACGACGCCCAGCATCTTGACGCGATTTCGCAGGCTGGTGGGTGTCTCTTGGCAAGCGGTCAAAATTTGCCGTCGCTCGTGGAGTAGTTGTTCGCGAACTTCGCGACCATGCTTGGTGCGTTTCTGTTGTTTGACCAGCACGTCGATTTCGTCCAGCCGGCGGCTGAACTTCTCCAGCAACGCGATTCGTGTTTCGATTCGCTGCGTCCGCAAGCCCAACTCTTCGACCAAACGGACCGCGCGACGACGGCGACGCGCCAACGCCCGCCACGCTTCGGCTCGACGTCGTTGGGGAGCTGACTTGCTCATCGCGACCTTCCAGTCGTGACGATTGCGATTGAGCAGAGTCTGAAGTGTCTTCAGGTTGTGCGGTAATCGGCCGATGATCTGCTCCTTCTCGAGTCGATCCGTCACGCTGACTTGAACGGTCCGGTCGAACGGAAGTTGTCCGCGATACACCTTCTTAAGCGTTTTATAGGCTTCCACTAAGACGAAGTGGTTCTCGAGCAATTTCGTGCGGAATCGGCGACGCGTTTCTTCAATGCGCTTCGCCAACTCAATTTCTTCACGACGCGTCAGCAGCGGGATCTCGCCCATCTGCGTCAAATACATGCGTACGGGATCATCGGACCAAGTCTCCGACTCATCCAACGCGATGAGTTCATCGGGACTTTCCAACTGCACCTGACCTTCGGCGACCGCAGCGACAGCCGCCACGTTATCGTCCTCACTGTCCTCGGGCAGCTTTCGAAAGTTCCCGCTGACGACATCGGCACTGGTAGCCGAAACGTCCTCGAACTCATCCATCATTGTGTCAAACAAATTTCAACTCCTTCAGATAATCAATTGCGGGTGCCGGGATCGATTGATGTCCAGCTTCCGCAGCCCTGCGTCAGAAAAAAGCAAGATTTATGTACGGTTTGGTTGGTTTAAAAGCGTTATGCGGCAGTGTAATCACGACAAATGATGCTACGAGCGTCATTTCCAATTGGTGCGGAGCCCGAAGGCTTGCGGGGTTGTGAGCTTCGTTGAGGTCAAATTCGCCGAGCTGGCGGGGATGAGCCGCCGCTGGACACGATTTAGCCGATCTCGGACTTTAGATTCGCCAATGGGCGATCTGGTTCACCGGGCTGGCCGCGTCGGTTCAGTGGTTACCTTATGGGTCAATCCAGCACATCGAGATGCCCGAACTGACGCCGGTCAACGCTCGGACTACGGTGACGGAATCGGACGGAGAAAGGGTTTTCGGCAAGAATGCGGCGGTCGATCCGCGGCATGGTAACCGGAAGAATGTTCGTCCCACTTCCACTGTAACACTGTCTGCACGCTCAACCCCCGTCGAAGTTTGAATTGGAAAGACTTTCCGATTCACGCCATTAATTGGTTAAACCGAACCAGAGCGGTCACGAAAACTCCACTGCTACCACGGGTGTACACGCGACCACCAATACGCATGAGTATCAGCGTGTGCGAACCAACGGTGGCGAAAGCATTTCCCTACTGCAAACTGAACCTACGGTAGACCGTGCAGACTGCCGGTTTCCGTCCATGAAAACGGCGAATTCGAATGAGCAATTCGATGTGATTGGCGTCGCGATTCATCCTGAGGATGTCCGGCCGGCGGCAATGCCGAAGCGTCGTGTTCAAGACACCCCAACAAATGGCGTGTCCCGGCACGGCAACGGATCCTGGCACCTGACGGGAGCGACTGGTCGTGTGTACGCTTCAGTCATTCGTGATAATAGCCGACCCACTCAAGTCGTCCAGTCAGAAACGCGTATTCAAGCTCGCAATCACAATGCATCGACTTCCATGCCCGCACTGTCAATTTGATTTGGAGGTCAGCCCCGCTAAGGCTGGCGGCGAGATTGATTGTCCGGAATGTTGTCGCAGTGTTAGCGTGCCCAAACTGGGCGAACTGCGTCGGTTGCCGTTGTTTGACCAAGTTGACGCATCGGCGAGTCCAGAAAGTGCCGCTCAAGTCACCCGAGATGGCTCACCATTCTTTATTTTGCTGGCTGTCATCGCGGCCGGTTTATTGGCCGCCGCGGCTTATTCCGCGATTCGTTACGCACTAATCACAGTGCCGATCGACACCGAAGGCCACATCGCCCAGTACGAGGAGATTTACCCCACGCTGAGCTCGGCGGAGTTAATTCGAGAGTGGGAAGCGATTACGAAAACCGATCTCGATTTGCCAGCACCATACCGGTACCACACGATGAACAGTGATAAGAAAGCATGGGGACGCAATGCCGCCGGATTAGGACTAGCGGGCTTGGTCAGCTTGATGATCGCCGTCGTGACAAATCGCCGCGGACGCTGAGATTTCGTGCGGCGTCGACAGTTGGCGGACTGACAACGGTCGGTGCGGCTCTCGTCGCCGTTTTCCGCGTGCGAACGTTCATTTAATCGTGACGCGGCATGTACAAATCGATTTGGTCATCGCGGTAGATGCGAAATTTGACGCTATGCCGCCACAGATCGAAATACGGCGCGAACGGGTCTTCGGTCTGAAAGTATGGCGCGAAGAGTGGCCACATCAGGTAGTCGCGAAGGTGTGAATCGCAGGTGATGTAGTAATAGGGTGTGCGAAGGGATTCCGCGACGGACGGTGCCTCCGGATGGCTTACCAGTTGTGGAATCGATCGCTGAAACGCACGCAACAGTTCAGTTTTGTCAATTTCGGCTCGCGGATTCTTGGGCGCCGAGCCTTCGAGCAAACGCACGCGTTTGATGCCATCCAACTGTTTGACCAATTGATCATGCTGCGTCTCACTGGCCAGTAGGATCAGGCGACGCACCCAATCGTCGCCTGCCGCTTGGATCTGGTCGGGATCAATTCGGCGAGGCCGTCGCACCACAAAATAGGCGTCACGGCCGCCGGTTGGCCGCCGATCATCCCCGGCAACTTCGAACAGCAAATTGATTCGTTCTTGGAGGGCGTCCGAAGCATCCAAGCCGTCAAACACCGAAGCGAGTCCGTGACCATCAGGTCGAAATGACTGGAAGAATCCCAGAAAGGCATCATCCCCATACACCTTTTCCTCAGCCAACCCAACCGCTTCTCCCATCTGCGACAGGATTCGGCGCTGAAGTGGGTCAGAGGGAGGTGGTGTGTTTGGCAATTCGGAATACGGATCAATCGGCAAATTCATGATGCGGCGATCAGCGAGGTCAGTTCGGGAAAGGCCCCATATCGTAGGCCGGAAGGAAGTTTTCCCGTTTCATCGGTTCCGCTTTATTTGGTAGCCCCGCAGTTCCGGAACTGGTGACGAACTGTCTTCGCCAGTCATGGTCATGCTTGGACGTTCATTGATGCGCAATTCCCTTACGAATTCCTCGACCTGTCAGCGGTTCGGGACTCGTTGGCCCAAGTCAACTCGTTGTTTCGATCCCACCGTCAGGCGATTCGGGCGTTACGGGCGTCAGCTCGGATGTCGCCTCAACGGATTGATTGTCTGTCTCGTTGCATTTTTGGGCATCGGCGCGATCGGTTGTCAGGACGGGCCGATGTACGCGCTCAAGCATGCCAACCCCTATTTCACACGTCAGTGGAAAAACGACGAGGCCCTCGGTGTGACGGACCACACTCGTCGCGAAGAAATGTTGATGTTGGCTGAGTCGATCGATGGTTTGCCTGAGGACCGACAGCAGTTCTGGAGTTCGCACCTTGATCAGATCATCACGCACGACAAGAGCGCAGAAATGCGACGCTTGGCGGTTTTGGCCGCTGGTAAATCCAACGACCAGGCGGCGTTGAAAACCATTCAGTCGGGTCTGGATGATGAAAGCGTCAAGGTACGGATGGAAGCGTGTCGTGCGCTGGGGAATCGTTCGGAATCCATTGCGGCAACCATGTTGGCCAGCACGCTGGGTACCACCCAAAACAAAGACGTGCGTCACGCGGCGATTGCCGCCATTTCAAAGCATCCGGGTGCGGTCGCGAATAACGCGCTGAAGTTAGCGCTCGACAATCAAGATCCCGCAACGCAAGATCTGGTGATCGCATCGTTACGCACTAGCACGGGTCAGGACCTGGGCAATGATCCCGATGTCTGGGTGGCCGCTTTGGATCAAGCGAGCAATAGCAACGCGTCGGAAGCCAACGGGGATGCATCACGTGGGCTTTATTGACTCGAGCGTCACATCACTTCGCTGATTGCCGACAAGACTTCATCGATGCGACGGGTGAGCTGACGCGGGCTAAAGGGCTTGGCAATCACATCCCGGACGTGCGATTTCGAAAACAGGCTTTGTCGATCTAGCTCGAGTCCCTTCGCCGTGCAGAAGATGACTGCAGGCATCTCATCCAGGTTGTTCAAATGTGCTTCCATTCGATCGATCAACTCCAATCCTGTGCAGCGAGGCATCTGGTGATCGGTCACCACCACGTTGATGTCCCCATCTAACCAGCGACGATATGCCATTTCACCATCTTGGGCGACGATGACTTGATGTCCGGCCCGGGTCAGCGTGAATTGCAACAGATGCCGAAATACCGGGTCATCTTCGGCAATCAGGATTTTGGCTTTTCCCGTGGATGAATGAGCGTCAGGTTTGGCGAAGGATGTGATTGTCATGGCCTACCAGTTGCCCTCTTCGCCGGTGCTATTGATCGATAGGCGGTCCGTCGATGTGTTGTATTGCCATCCAGGAAGTGTTGATCCAAGAAAGCGATCAGGATTGCCACCCCATTGCGCGCCGCTGGCATCGACGAAGATCACATTGGCATTGCGATGTGACAGGACCGCCGGCGTGGGGAAGGGTCCATTGAGAAACGGTTCGATCGCCGTAACAAAGTCTTGACTGGATGTGGTCGGTGGCGTGTGCCCCTCTTCGGATTCGTAAATCGAGATGGCACTTCGTAACACCGCCAAGGTTTGCTTTGCGTGCGCCGCACGGGCATCGGTGTCGGAGTCAAACCAATGCGGCGCCGCAATGGCAGCGATCACGCCGACGATCAGGACGACGACCACGATCTCTAGCAGCGCCAGACCTCGTCGATTCATCCGGCGACGGGCCGCGCCGATAGAACGTCGTGAGCACCCGAGTTGCACATGACTGGGCCGCAAATGCGAGGGCTGCGAATGCCTGATCGGTAGAGAGTCTTGATATGACAACATCGAAACCAGCGAGAATCAAACAGACGACAAACCGTCCAATTCTCAACGGTAGGCTACAAAAAACGAGATCTCAGACGGTTTTCGTAAACCCGCACGTGCGCCTGCTGC
>JBCCJB010000161.1:0-8644 GCA_039028015.1 Planctomycetota bacterium | reverse complement strand
GAGCGAACTACGCGATGATGTGTTTGTCGCGTCGCAGAATGAACCATTGCCGATTACCGGTAACGCACTGACCGGTAACGACGGCATCGACGCTGTCATCGAATCATTCAGCGACCCAGTCAATGGTCAACTGACTGTGCGAGATGACACGAAGCGTGTGGTTTACCGGCCCGCAAGTGATTTCGTGGGGACGGACACGTTCACCTATTCGGCCATCGTTGGCAACCAACCGCTGCTGCTGTTTGAGATTGACGATGACGGTCAAACGCGACGTTTCCCCGCCAGCGCCATTCAGTGGTCGACTGATTCCGCGGGTGATGTGCCTTTGACATTGGTGCTCGATGATGCCGCATCCACTCCTGCACTGCTGTCCGCCCTATCTAAACAAACGCGGTGGCCAAGAGCGACCTTGCGATCACTGCAGCCGTCCGGAAACGGTTTTCTATTGGAAACACATCGATGGACGCTGATGAACGTCGGCGTGATTGGTTTTTCAACGGAGATTCTCCGCGACGGCACAGTCGCAAGTGATTCGTCGGTGAATTTGCAACTCACTTTTGACACTTTTCAAATCGATCAGACACCGAGATCGGAGGAGATTCCCGACTTGGATGTTCGCACGCGATTTCGAGAGATTGCGAAGGGCGACGACGAATCGGATTTGCTGATCGATTCATTTGGCATCTGGCCGTTGACCAGTGCGTCAAAGTTCTCAGACGCTGTGACCACTCGTTTGCTGAACAATAACGGTGTCGGTACGTTTCTTTCGATTGGCGATCGTGTCTCCAGAGGTGTCGTCGCGACCTCATTGGAGGTGAATCATCCCGTTGGTGAGTTGCGAGATAGCATCCGTGGCGGATCGCCTGAGTCGGCCAATGCCACTTATAGGCTCACTCTGGACGGCGATGCTGGCATCTTGGGTGCCGAGTTTCTTCGATCGTTGCGCACCGATCAGCCGATCGATGCCATCGCGTTGACCACGCGAGCCTCCCGAGGCGAAGATGGATTTGAAGCCTTGCATCAGCAACTCCGAACGGTTCGTGTCTTGAGTTTCAAGCAAGACGACGCGGTCGATGATGGACCCCCAACCACAACGGTCGAGTTAGCCTTCGATGAATTTCGTGTTTTGCGGCAAAGTAATCGAGAAACGTTGAAAGGCGTCTTTGCTTGGTCATCGACAGATTCCGAGGTCCCATTTGCGAAGCAAACTCCCATCGCGGGATTGGCATTAACCAACCAGCAAAAAATCGATGCCGGCTTGGTCTTATCCAACGGAAGCGTTGATATCCCGGTGGTGACTTTCAACGCTGACGTGTCGAATGCGGATGGCTCAGGCGTTAACGAGACATCGTGGGCATTCACGTTGTCAGACGGGCCGTGGGCCGATGGGCTGAAGTCCGCTGTCTTCAACGGAACGCTTTTGCAAGACTGGACGCTGACGCGGTACTTGCCGTTGGACACTGATCTGGCTGTCGATGCGATCGGTTCGACTTGGACGTTTGACAATCTGCGGATCACAGACATCGCAAGCGAGACCAATCCGATCGACTCAACCACAGAAATAAACATTTCGATTGTCGCTTCCGAGTACGAGCATCAAACGTACCGGACTCGTCTGCAGTTTGGTGCTGGCAATGCGGTCACGCAAACCCGTGGCAATTTGTTGGGCGACTTCATCGGGGAACCCGCCGACCTCAGAAATCCTGGCATGGTATCTCCGGACGCGGATCTGATCCGGTTTAACGAACGAAGTGCTGACGGGTCGAGCGGTTACGTTTTGGATTCGATCAACGTCACCGTTGACGCTGACACCAACGTGCCGACATTTCAAATCTCAACATCGGACGCGGGTCTGATTCAGATGCTGGTGCAGGCAACTCTATCGCGAACAAAAATCAACTCTGCGTCGCTAATTGATCGCCAGGGCAGCACTTCGGACTTGGACCAAGTTTGGTTCTTGCCAAACTCGACAGTAACCGAGATCAGTTGGGATGAAAGCAACACCGGGCCCTCGGCCGAATTCACACTGGCCGTCGACGCTCCGACGTCCGTGACGCAGGAGCCGATCGTCTTTCGCAGTTATTTGAATGAAGTTGACTCGGGCAACGGCGATTTTCGCGAGATTGAAGTCAACCTCGTATCAGAAACCGTATCGGGCGACGGGCCCGCCGAGTATCTCGACGAGGGTTCTTACGTGGAGCAGATCGGACGATCACTATTTATCTCCAATGTGACCGATCGTGAACGCGGAGCGAGCCATCATTTGGAACCAGCCGAGGTCACGTTCTCGCTGCCAGCGTTTGGTGCCGATGCACAACACGCCACAGTGAATCTCATGTTCGATGATTCCTTTGGCTTACCCGAATTCGTCGCCGCACAATTCTCGGGCCAGCAGAACGATTGGTTGGTCACTTTGGGAAATAATTTCAATGTGGGTCAGTCTTATCAGCTAATCGACGCCATCGTGACGACAGTGGATGTCGTTGATTCGATTGACGATGGCATTGATGGTGGATCATTCTCAGTCACGATCGAAGCGCCTCGTGTCAATGTCCGAGTTCAAGAACCCAACTCAACGGGATCACCACTTGAGGGTCGTCGAATTGATGTCGACTATCAACGCAATCAAGTCACTAATGCACTGAACTTAGAAGTCCTTCCCAACACTAACGGTGACACCGAAGTTGAATCGACGGATGTTTCGATCTTTGATCAGCGTGCTCGGCTGAATCACGGAGCCAACAGTCTCAACAGCGTCTTTTTAGTTGATGAAGCGGAGATTTCGTTCCGAGATTCGCGCGGCGAAGAAGGAATCTCTTCGTTGACCGCTTCGCCATGGTTGTTGTCGACCGAATCACTGGCAATCTTGCCGGCATTAATCAGCGAGGTATTGCCCGGCTCGAGTGACTTGTCGCTGTCGCTTGAATCCTTGAGTCCGATCTCACAAGACTTGGGTACGTCGCGTCTAGTGGATTTGCAACAATCGCAACTTGATGACTTGAACTGGAGCATCGGTGGTGATGTTGCGGTCGACATTCGATTCTCCGCAACGCCGCAAACCATTGGGTGGCAGCAAGCGATCGAGAATGAGATGAACGAGACGTTGGAATCCGCGAGCTGGCAATACAACATCGTTGGCCAAAACACTTTGGATTCGTCGGAATTACCCGAGCTAGATCTATCGGGTTATCGCACCGCAAGTGCGACCGTTGAAGTCGACGTGCGAGGTTTTGTGGACGACGACGACGATCAAATCAGTTCCGCAATCGAAAACGCGGCTCCCGGAAGCGGTGACGGCAATGGCGATGGTGTGCAGGATGCGTCTCAAATCAATGTGGCATCGCTACCCAATCCAGTGACAGGTGCCTACGTCACGTTGCAAGCACCGTTGGGCCAGAGCTTGCAGAACGTTTCCATTGACGCACAGCCGGACAACGTGCCACCCGCCGAGCTAGATTTCAGAGTCGGTGTGCTGGATTACGAAGTCAGCGGCGTCAGCGTAGGCGGCTTGACCCAGCTGACGATTTACGTGGACGGCGCGTCAGGATTCAACACGTTTTACAAATTCGGGCCGACCGCCACGCGACCCACGCCGCATTACTATCGGTTTCTGTTTGACGGCGAGGTTGGAGCTGAATTCTTTGACGACCGCATCGTGGTGCATCTCAAAGATGGCGCGCTGGGCGATGATGACTTGATGGCCAACGGGATCATTGTTGATCCCGGTGCGCCCACCGTGAACGTGTCGGCCGCACCGCATCAAAACCCGCTCGATCGATTTGATGTGACCGAAGACGGTGACGTCACGGCGCTCGACGCACTTCGCGTGATCAACCAACTCAACCGAGTCGGTGGGGCCATGGATCTGACGCCACCATCGCCCGGCGAGGCCAACGAATTCGTTGATGTCAGTGGCGATAGCACCGTCTCGGCACTGGACGCGCTGCAGGTGATCAACGAACTGAATCGGAGATCCGGTTTGGCAGAGCCAGAAGCGTTGAACCTGGTCATTGGGTCGCAACAGTCTTTGACCACCAACGCCAGTGACCAAGATGCTCAGGGCCAATCGTTCGAAGCATTAGAGCCGATTCTTAATCGGGTCGACAAAGCGACCGTGGCAACCGACGCATTTGACACGCGCACGACACGAGCCATCGATGTTAACGTCCCAGTCGAGGCCGAAAAGTTCGCATCCGATTCGGAACGGCTTGATCTTCACGATCGTATCATCGCGGAATGGGAGGAGGTCGCACCGACACTGGGAAACCAAAATCCCGTTGGTCACTGAGTTACCTCTTGTGACATGCCATAAGCAGTCTTTTGGGCAAAAAAGGACTTTCAAGTTCCTCAACCATCGAAGCTATTTTCAATGAAGCGAATCCATCTAATTCTTGCCGCAATGGCGTTCTGTCTTTCATTCTCGATTGAATTATCCATCGTTGAGGGTCAAGAGCCACGCTATGACTGGGCTCCCGAAGCGACGCCTCCTTACTATCGAGTGCGTTATGAGGCAGCGGATACGGACGACGGATTGCAGTTTGCCGTGCAGTACTCCGTCTGGATTCCGCCCGATGTCGAGACGCTGCGTGGAGTGGTGGTTCATCAACATGGATGCGGTCCGGGATCGTGTCAGTCTGGATTGACCGGTGCGTATGACCTGCACTGGCAAGCGTTGGCGAAGAAGCATCATTGCGCGTTGGTCGCTGCCAGCTACGAACAACCCGACAAACAGAATTGCGATTTCTGGTGTGACCCGCGGAATGGTTCCGGCGATGCTTTTCTGCGTGGCCTGAAGGATCTCGGGCAGCAAGCTGGGCATCCCGAACTTTCCCGAGTGCCGTGGGCACTTTGGGGTCACAGCGGTGGTGGCGTTTGGTCCGGTGCGATGACGCTGCTTTATCCCGACCGTGTGGCCGCTGCATTCCTTCGTTCCGGAACACCATTGCTCGAGACCGATCCCGACGCGCCCGATCGAGTCCCATTTGATTTGGTCACGCAAGCGTGTTCCGTCCCAATCATGGTCAACTTGGGTACCGAGGAAGGCTTCACGGTCAGCGATGGACGATTTTCAAAGGTGTGGCCGCGGGTACGCAAGTTCCTGTCGGCGTTTCAAAAGCAAGATGGACTGGTCGGCGTCAGTGTTGATCCGCTGACCGGTCACCAATGTGGGAACCAGCGATACCTTGCGATTGCGTGGCTGGACGAATGCCTGTCGCAGCGTTTGCCTGAATCGCCCGAGCTGGCGTTGCGACCGATGGACGTGTCAACTTCTTGGATGGCTGATATTGAAACGCAAGCGATCTTTGCTTCGACGGACGTGACCCAGCTCCGTGACACGACGGTGTGGTTACCCAGCGAGCGGATCGCAAAGCTGTGGGTCGACTATGTTCGTGACACAAAGGTTCCCGACACGACAGCCCCGCCAACGCCAACGGATGTCGAGATTCGAGATGGTGTGATGACGTGGCGTGCTGAGGCTGATTTGGAGAGCGGGATTCGTCAGTTCATGATTCTGCAAGGTGACACGGTTGTGGCCACGGTGCCGGATCCGCCAACCAATCCGTTTGGTCGACCACTCTTTCAGGGTTTGCTCTATTCCGACACACCACCGCGCCCGTTGCAGCCGATGCAGTGGCAAGTTCCCAAAACGATCACAGATTTAACCGGCCTTCAGATCGCCACGGAGAATACGGTGGGGCTGCGTTCCAAGCCGGTGACAGCTGTGATTCTTCATGAGTAGACGACCTCCACGTAGGACGGGGACTCTTCACCGTGGATTCAAAAACCCGCGTCGGCCATGAGTGACCGACTTACGAAAAAATTCGAAATGCGTTCGTTAGATGCTTGTGCTGTTAAGTGGCTGGCATGTTGAGCAAATTTGAGACGACTTGCGCTGGTTCCACGCCGGTTAGGCGCTGATCCAGACCCTGAAACGGATAGGTCAAACGGCGATGATCGATACCCGTCTGATGCAAAATCGTGGCATTGAGGTCGTGAACGTGGACCGGATCCTGCGTCACGTTGTAACTGAACTCATCGGTTTCACCATGAACAATGCCACGACGCGTGCCACCGCCGGCCATCCAAATGGAAAAGCACTTGGGATGGTGGTCTCGGCCGTAATTTGACTTCGTCAATGTGCCTTGGCAGTACGTTGTCCGACCAAATTCGCCACCCCAAACGACCAGCGTGTCATCCAGCATGCCGCGTTGCTGAAGATCGGTCAGCAAACCAGCGGATGGTTGATCGACGTCGCGACACTGTTTGGGCAGGTCTCTTGGGAGCTGACCATGCTGGTCCCATCCGCGATGGAATATTTGGGTGAACCGGACTCCTCGTTCGGCCATCCGCCGTGCCATCAAACAACAATGTGCGAACGTGCCCGGTGTTTCGACATCGGGGCCGTACAGATCCAATACATGCTTGGGCTCATCGGCAATGTTGATAAGCTCCGGCACACTCGTTTGCATTCGGAACGCCATTTCATATTGAGCGATCCGAGCTTTGGTTTCGGGATCACCCAAGCGCTCGTAGTGTAGTTCGTTGAGCGACCGCAAATGATCCAACATGCGCCGCCGCACCTTGCTGCTGATCCCGTCGGGATTGGACAGGTACAAAACGGGGTCGTCGCCACTTCGCAGCGAAACGCCTTGGTACTTGCTCGGCAAAAAACCGCTTCCCCAAAGACGTTGGTAGAGGGCTTGCGCTTGCGGGCGTCCTGTCCATGATGCGGTCATAACGAGGAAGGCGGGCAAATCCTCGTTTTCGGTGCCCAGTCCGTAGTGCAGCCACGATCCAAGTGAAGCCTTGCCGGGCAGTTCATCTCCGGTGCACATGAACGTGATCGCAGGATCATGGTTGATCGCTTCGGTATGCATTGACCGAATCAACGCGATCTGGTCCAGCTTGCTTGACATGTGCGGGATTAACTCGGTCGTAACCGTTCCCGTTTCTGGGTTCGTTACCGGTTGATAAACACTCGGCGCGATGGGAAACCGAGCTTGACCGCTCGACATCGTCGTCAAGCGTTGACCCTGCCGGATGGATTCGGGCAAGTCACGATCAAACCAATCCACCATTTGCGGCTTGGGGTCCCACATGTCCATTTGGCTGGGAGCACCGGACATGAACAGGTAAATCGCACGCCGTGCCATCGGTTCGTGATGGGGAATCGAATGCGACGATGAGGAGGCCGTGGCGGGCTGTTCCAACGACGCGAGCGCGGCAGTGCCCAAACCCATGGCCGAACGTGCAAAAAGTGATCGTCGAGTCAGTTCGATCATCGGCACAACACCTCATCGGTATTCAATAGCGTACTGGCCACAATCGTCCACGCCGCCAAACAAGCATCGGCGTCTCCAACCAGGCTGGCGGCCGCATCGAGATCCGATTCGTAGTGGGACCGAAGTTCTTCAAACAAATTCAACAGTGGTCTTCGTTCGTCCGGTTCAATGCCACGAAGCAGAACCCGTTGGAACAACGCATCCATCTGATCCGAGGTCGTACCCGGATGCTCCATTGCCGATTGCCCTAATCGCTGCGCTGCAACAAGCAGCTGTGACTCGTTGAGCAGAAGCAAGGCTTGCAGCGGAGTGTTGGTTCGCTCACGACGTGCCGTGCAGGCTTCTCGCGTCGGCGCGTCCAACGTCGTCATCATGGCCGGACCGCTGGTGCGTTTCCAAAACGTGAACACACTGCGTCGATGAATCGCTTCGCCCTGGTCGGCCTCAAACAACGCCGTGTTGCTGCCGGTATAGCCAACGGCAGCCCATAAGCCATCAGGTTGCGGCGTCCGAACAGGCGGCCCGCCAATGTCGCGGACCAAAAGCCCGGATATCGCCATCGCTTGGTCTCGAATGGCTTCCGCGTCCAGACGTGGTCGTGCGCTGCGAGCAAGGTATCGATTGTCGGGATCGATGCTCTGATGAGATTTTGAAACGCTAGCGGACCGCTGATAGGCGTCGGACATCACCATTTGTTTGAGCAGGACTTTGATGTCCCATCCTGACGCGATGAAGTCCAACGCCAACTCATCAAGCAATTCCGGATGCGACGGCGGTGTGCCCTGCGATCCAAAATCCTCGCTGGTTTTGACCAGGCCCACCCCAAAAATCATCTGCCAAAACCGATTGACCGCCACGCGAGCAGTCAACGGATGATTTGGATGGGTTAGCCAATCCGCCAACACTTGCCGATCGGGTGTGACCGCTTCGGCCGACCACTCGCGTTCTGGGTTGTGGCCTGTGAGCGTCATCGCGGGTGAATCGTTTAATGGCAACAGCCAATCGGGTACGTCACGACGAACGGCTTTCCCCGGCGCATCGTATTGACCACGCTGCAGAACGAATGCTGTTCGTGGTTCGCGGCTTTCTTTCCAGATCAGCGTCGTTGGGATTTTGGCATCAAGATCATCACGAAGCCGCCAAAGCCCTTGCTGGCTAAAAATCAACGAGGTGCAAAGAGGATCGTCGCTGACGATACGCCGGTAGTAACGCCGGAGCGAATGGTTGTCACTGGATCGCCGTTGATCTTCGGGCAATCCAAGGATGTGCTTCAAGCGACTTGGCCCCTGCACGATTTGCTGTTTGTGGTCGATCGGCGTTAAGCAGAACGAGAGCTTTGCATCGCCGCCGTGATGAACATG
>JBCCJB010000160.1:0-8651 GCA_039028015.1 Planctomycetota bacterium | reverse complement strand
GATCGATGACTCGGGTTTAGAGCGATGTCGTTCACTGCTTCAGCGGCACAAAATGCGGGCAACATCACTTTCGTGGGCGGGTGGTTTCACTGGAAGCGATGGCCGCGGCTTTGACGATGCCGTTGGCGATGCCATGAATGCAATCGCCGAGGCGGCGGAATTGCGAGTCGACACGCTGATTGTTTTGGCGGGTGGCCGCAACAATCACATTCGCAAGCATGCTCGACGCACTCTTTGTGAAGCGTTGTCGCGAATCGCAATTGTGGCTGAAGAATTTGGAGTGAAATTCGCTTTGGAACCGATTCACCCGGGATGCGGGCAAGAATGGTCGTTCGTGAACGATTTGGAATCGACGATGGATGTGATCGAGCAAGTCAACAATCCACAATTGGGGATCGTGCTGGACACGTATCACGTTGGAATGGATGACGACGTGCTGTCGTTACTTCCTCGAATTGCTAAGCAATTGCAGCTTTTGCAACTCGGTGATGGTCGACACAGCCCGATGGGAGAAATGAATCGATGCTTGTTGGGTCACGGGAGCGTGCCCAATCACGCCATCGTCTCTGCTTTAAGTGAACACGGTTATGACGGCCCCATCGAAGCCGAAGTGATCGGCGAAGATGTCGAAACACTTTGTTACGAAGAAGTACTGGATCACACAGTTTCGTACCTCACGGCAATCGATCCTGGTGTGCCGAGTGGTGGCGGTGTGACAAATTAGGTCGCTGTATAGCTGAACAGCGCCACTTTGGATTAGCCGGCCGGCGCTAGCCGCGGTTTTCGCAAACTGAACCGTGGCTAGCGCCAAGACGGCTAATACGCTCTGTAATGCAATGAACCATTGCGTTTTCCATCCAAAGTAGCGCTGGCCAGATAGTTCAGAGTGTGAGTTCAATCAACAGGAGTTAGGGTGTTCGTGTCGGTTTGAGATAGGCAACCTGATAATCATCCGGCAGTGGTGTGACTTGATTGTTTTCGGCCCACTGATGCCACTCCGCGGATAGTGTCTCAACCAAATCGGGCCTTTGTTCAGCCAGATTGGTCAATTCGGTTGGATCTGATTGGAGGTCGTATAATTCCCAGCTTCGCCTTGCCAGAGCGACGAGTTTCCAGTTCCGATGTCGAACACCACGATGACCTTCATGTTCAAAAAACAGTCGCCGATCCACGTTGGTTTTCTTGGACACCAAATCGCGTAAGCTCAAACCACCAACATTTTGGGTTTGATATCCGTTGTGTTGTTGAGGATACGTTGTTCCGGTGGCATCCATTACTGTGGTCATGATGTCAATCAGGTGCGCCGGCGTATCGCAAATTGTTCCAGCCAAATCATTGGGTAGGCTAGGATCGACAAAAATGCATGGCGACAGAGTCCCACCCTGGTGGCAATAGTGTTTGTAAAGGCGAAACGGTGTGTTGGATGCGTTGGCCCATCCTGATCCAACGCTGTGAAACGTACCAGGACCGCCCATAGATTCAGTGTCTGGGCTCCGGTGCAAGATATTGTTATTACTGGAGCGTCCATCGAAACCTCTTGGATCCCATTCCGCGCAACCGCCATTGTCCGATACAAACACGATCAACGTGTGTGATAGCTGGTCGGAGTCTCGCAAGAAACTCATCACACGACCAATATTTTGATCCATGGAATCGATCATTGCCGCGTAGATGGCCATGCGACGCGCAAGATCGTTTTGACGCTCTGACGACAATTGATTCCAAGCAGGATTGTGACCCGATTCGGTTTCACCGTAGTTGACCCACGTCGAACGCGGTGACAACACGGTTGCAGTTGAAATCAGCTGGAGTTGTTTCATTTTTGCCAGTCGAGTTTGGCGAATCTGATCCCAGCCTTGTTGATACCGATCGATGTATTTATTGATCAGCGATTTGGGAGCTTGCAGTGGGAAATGCGGAGCGTTGTACGCAAGCGTCAGCATCCACGGCTGCTTACGAGTTTGGAACGTTTGGTTCAAAAACGAAATTGCGTGATCGGTGATCGCGTTGGTGCCATAAAACGAATCATCGGACGTCATGTGGCTCGCATCAGTTGACTTCGGCAAACGAATGTAATGATCTCGCTGCCAGAACGTTTTCGCGCTAACAAGTGTGCCATAGAAGCCGTCAAAGCCATGGCGTGTCGGGTCAGCCGTTCCCAAATGCCACTTGCCGGACAAAAAACAGCTGTACTTCGATTGTTTTAGGACATCCGCAATGGTCGGTGCCCAACTAGCGACACGACCGCGATAGCCCGGGCGATTCAAATCGATCGTCATGTGACCGAGCCCCACTCGATGTGGATAATGACCGGTCAGCAAGGATGCTCGCGATGGGCAACATCGCGACATCGTGTGAAACTGAGTCAGCCGGATACCGGCCTTGGCAAGTGAATCGAGATTTGGAGTATCAATCTCGCCGCCATAGCAGCCCAGATCGGAATAACCCAAGTCATCGGCGACAATGAGCAGAACGTTGAGCGGACGATCGAGTGGTTCTGCGGCCAACAATCCGTTGCAGGCGATCCATAAGAACACACAGGTGGTCAGTTGAATCTTGAATCGCAATCGCATCGGCATCTCGGCGGAAGGAACAGTCGTTACGCCACCGATGTTACCCCAAGGTTTCCGCTGATGTGGTTCCTGGTTTCTGATTGCTCAATCGAAAGAGTGGTTTGGCGGGACGTTGCAATCCATTGTTTGAGCCGTCGCAAACTGGGAATACCGCGCCTTCCCACTAATCGTCGGCCGCGAGTGCTCATAGAAAATCGTTCAAGATCACGTCGCAACGTTGCCGCATGTTCGCATGCTAGTGATCCTACAGTGGAACGATGAATGGCAACCAACAGCATCGCATCACGCGGTGTCATTGTGTCGATGGTGACGGCCAAACGAATCGCAGTTTGAAGACGCGAGAGCGCGCGTTTGGCACGAAACGGTGCATCAAACTGAGCCGCGATCACATTCACGTCGCACCACAGCAGGTCGTTTGCGGTCCGGATCCCAAACGCTTTAAGTTGTTCCGCTCGGCCCGGGCGACAAATTTTGAGATGGCAAATTTGCATCGCCAATAATCGTTCGCGGTGGGTTGCAACGGATGGTTGAACCACCGTTGGGTCCCACTCGCGATGTGGTTTGGGCTCGGATCGATCACGACGAAACCGAAAGGGGGTAAATATCGGAAACATGGCGGACTCCCGGGCGAGAACCGTTGACTAGAAAAGTCTTTAGTTGTTGAAGAGACCCTGCGTTTACCTAACTTTGTGCCCGAATCACCAGAGCAAACACACAACAGCAATTCAGAATGGGTCATGTGCGTGTCGTATTGAGGTGTTCGCGATGAAAAAGAATCAAAGCGACTTTAGTTTTTTTTGATGACGTCCGATAAACCCACCAGACGTTCAGAATTCCCTCATCGGGCATCTCAACCGAGCGATCCGCATCTGCTAGTTCCCATCCCTATTCATGCTTGCTCAATACTCGACATCGTTGAATCGCCTTGTTTGCACCATGACCGGTTTGATGTCGATCATCACAACGCTGGGATGCTCGACGTTGACGGTACCCTCACTGTCGATCCCGACTTTGCCCGTCGCCGTGGGCGGTTTAACGGGGTTGGATTCGCTGGGTCGCCGCGATTCGAACTATGAGTTTGTTGGGCAGGGAGCGGGTCCGGCTCCGAAGTTGCTATCCGAAGCGGTCTACCAGAAGGTTCGTCAGGCGAAGGCTGAGAATGCGATTGTGCTGCAATTGACCGGCGATGATGTGCCGTTGCGAGTGTTGCCACTCCCACCAGCTGGGCGTGGCGTCATTGGCGTTGACCCGTCCGCGACGGACAACTTAGTGACCGGCCTGGATGGTGCGGCGCCTAGCGTTTTCGTCAGTACTCTGATTAACCAAACCGGTATTGGCAAAAAAATTGGTCCGATGGAGGCGACCTTGTTCCGGCATAGCACGGGTCATGTCAATGGAATTCGGATGGATGTCTTATTTGATGGCAAAGACGTGCGACCGGAGACTGATTACGCCTTGCGAGCTGGCGATCGATTGGTGATTCAATCGGCCGATGGATTCGGGATTGAGCAGCTTGTCGACATGGCTTTGGGTCGATCGTAGGCGGTTCCACGACCAAGAATTCACCTTTGACGAACCAGTGCTGGGGCTACACAATCTCGCACTGGCACAGTGGTTGATCAGTCGCGGACGACTTTTTTGAGAAAATCTCAAAGAGTCTGACCGTTTGAGGCACGGTTTGCAGCTGTTCCTGACGTGAGCTTGCCAAGCTGTTTCGCTGCACGGGTGTGAATGATGGTTCGATCGCTGAATGGCGAATGTGATATCCAGCGGGTCCCAGTGGTACTGGCGTTACCGTTCTTGGTCGTTGCGACGATTTTCAATAGCGTTATGGGTATCACGCAAGCGAACGCCACGACGCGTTCGGTGCCTGATCTGGCCGATGCCGCGATGGCCATCTTTGATCAACGTTGTTCATCTTGTCATGACGGACAAAATCACCCGCTCGATACCTCTGATGCCGAGAGCATGACAGCGGATCGCGGCGACAACCGAGACCGATTTATTGAACCCGGTAGCGCGGATGCATCTTATTTGTGGACGTTGATCGAAAATGACGTCATGCCCAAAGACTCCGAACCACTGACGAGTTTGGAAAAGCAAACCATTCACGATTGGATTCAGGATGGGGCTCGATTTCCGGACTTTGGTGGCGACGATCGAGCGTTTGTCCGCGAAGCCGACGTGCTGCGCTTGATTGAAACGCACCTTTCTACGGTCGATGCGGAAGATCGAGAGTTCATTCGCTATTTCAGCTTGCACACGCTCGCGAACAATCGTGGGGTGACCAACGAAAAACTTCGGCTCGCCGCGGCTGGGTTAGCCAAAGCTCTCAACAGTCTTTCGCGCCAACGATCACTGATAGAGCTAGCCGTGATCGATGATGACGACTCAGAGGGTCACGCTGGATTAGTTTTTGCCCTCGACTTACGCGATATCGGTTGGGACCGAAACTACTTTCAAAAATGGGAACGCGTTCTTGCTGCGTATCCCTACGGCAGCAAGCCGAGTCATCGAGGTGGCCAAGTCCAACAGGTTGCGGCACGACGACATTTCGATGCAATCAAGCGATATTACGACGCGGACGGGTTCTTTGATGGCATCGCTTATGTGCGTGCTGATTGGTTCGTCGCCAATGCGATGCGTCCGCCGCTTTATCACGATTTACTCGAAATACCCGACACGCTCGCCACGTTTGAATCTGAAGAGGGATTCGACCATCATCGCGACTTTTTGCGAAATGAATTGGTTCGTGGTGGTGTCCTGTTGTCCAACGTGTCAGCTCAACCGCGCGTCATCGACTATCACGCGGCCGATCGCGGCGTCTGGATGAGCTATGACTTTCTCGGGCAGCCCGAGCGTGATCCTGAACGAGGCGATATTACTCGATTCCCGCTGGGTCCCCAGTTCGAGAGCCATCCCAACGCATCCGCGGCGTTTGAACATGCCGGCGGCGAGATCATTTTCACGTTGCCGAACGGCTTGCATGGTTACATGCTGGTCGATGGTGTGGGCGACCGGATTGACGCGGGACCCATTGATATCGTTGCAGATCGGTCGATGATCAGCGGAACACCTGAAATCGTCAACGGTCTATCGTGCATCTCATGTCATCGTCATGGCATGATTGACTTCGAAGATCAGATTTCAAACGGGCATGCACAAACGACGCAGCGTGAAGTGCTCAAGATTCAGGGGATTTACAGGCCCAAAGAATTGCAACGCCGATTGGCCACGCAGCGCCGCGATTATTTGCAAACACTCGAGCGCGTGATCGGTCCATTTGTGCAGCGCGACGACGATGTGGACAAACCGATCGAGTCTTTCCCGGAGCCAATTACCACAGTCGCACGTTTGTACCAGCGTGACCTGGATGCCTCTCAAGTGGCTGCCGAACTCAACTTGGACGATCCCGATCAGCTCAACGCCATGATCGATGTGCAGACGTCGTTGGTTGCACTTGGCATGGGCGTCTTGCCCAACGGTGGTGCGATCAAGCGTCTTCATTGGGAAGCTCGCGGACGCAACAACCGCGAATCCAAATTTCAGCAAGCAGCCCATGTGTTCGGGTCGATTCCAGTCTCTCGATTGAGTTCCCAACAATTGAGTCCCCAATAGTCCGATCCCCTTCCATTTCGAACCACACCTTAATCCATCCGCCTCGAAGTCCCGCCTTACTGAGGATCAATGATGATTCGCCTTCCTATTTCGTGTTTGATCACGATCGCTTTCATGTCGGTTTGTACCCCGACATCGACCGTCGTGGGACAAAACGTCAAACTGACCACGGCGATGCAAACGCTTGCCGGTGACATTGCCAAGATTCTGCGGAATCACTCGCAGGCGCGTGTGATTGTGGAGTCATTTGATCCACCCAATAACATCGGCGGTGGCGATAACCTTCAAATCCAACGCAGGCTCAAAGAGGCTCTCGACCGGCAGGTTGGCGTTGACGTCGTCGATGAAACCCAAATTGTCCGATTAAGTTGTTGGTCAGTGCGCGGAGAATACTCAATCAAGCATCGCAAAGATCCGGCGACACAGACGATGACGACGAGGGCCCAAGTGACGGCTCGGATCTTCGACCAAGAGAATTCGGAGCAAATGGAGATCGCCCCGTTTCCCATTGAGATAAGCGACCTCTCTGATTTGACGGTATTGGCTAATGCGACCTTTGACGCGGGTGAGTCGGCGAACTCCAAGAATAAGGCGTCACAGGTGGCGGCACAGTTGACCGCATCGATTCAAAAACCCAATATCAGCATTGACGCCGATCAGGGCCGAATTGCCGCGAGCGACTCGAGCCCCTACGCCATCGAATTGTTAATCAGCGAAGGTCTCAGTACGCCGCCTAAGAAACGAGACTACGTCGCCGACGCCACTCGTATTGAGAAAAATGAATTCACATTGAAAGAGGGCGAACTGGGTTTTGCCGTGGCCGATTTGCGGGCCGGTGAGTTTTATGCGGTCCAGTTGCACAATGATTCAAATCGTGATGTTGCCGTGAAGTTGTATGTCGACGGCTTGAGCTCTTTTGAGTTCACCGAGATCGCGTCGTACAAGCAAACGGATCATTGGATCGTTCCCGCTCGGTCATCAGCGGTGGTCTATGGTTGGCACCGCACCAACGAATTTAGCGATTCATTTGAAATTGCCCACTTGCCAGAAACGGCCATCGGTCAATCCGGGCGGTCCAACGCAAGCGCGGGGATTATTCAGGCCGTTTTCTTTCAGGCATGGTCACAAGGCGAAACGCCACCGGCCGGTGAAATCACACGCGGGGTCGCTTTAGATTCTCTAGCAACCAAACCGGGAGCGAAGATCACAACGGACTATGTGGAGTTGCGTCGCTTTACCAGCAAGACACCCATTGCCAGCATTGCGGTACGTTACAACAAGCCGAAAGACGATTTGCCGCCCTCCATCGTGTCGAACTGAGTTGGCGGGAAGGATGATAGGATCAGGTCAGTCGCGTTGTTTCGCGAGCATTCGAATGATCGGGCTGATGGTAATAGCCGTTCATTGCAACGCCGCGTTTGGCACTGATGACGCGGAGCCGCGTCAAAAGTACTCTCGTTTTCAGCCACACAACGGACGTGGATACGCGTTAGCAACTTATTCCTACAAGCCGTATTCGGATTATCGCGGATACAAGTACCACTATGTGGTCTGTCCCAATGATGATCCAACAAGGCTGTATCTCTTCAATCCGGTTTCGCGACGGTATTACGGTCGATTGATCATCCGCGATGGTGAAGTCCGCGAGTATCAGTCTTTACCCGTGGCGTTTCAGTCAGAGCGATTATCTTTGGTGCGGTCGGCACCGTTTGAGCGACAAGGCAGCCTTCCTGTCATTCCCGAATCAACCGATAACGTGATGATGGTTGGGCCGCCAGCATCAATCGTCTTTGCCGTGCAGCCGTTTTGAGTTGTGATGTCCGCTGGCAGACGCGGATTTGCATGACCTAATCGACGTTTCATTTTGCCAAGCGGATGGAAGCATTGAATTGATGATAGACGCGCCTCATCCCAGCCAAACCGACACCACTCGTATGGTCGTTGATCAAGCAGGTCAACAATTGGTCGTTCGATGTTTCGCAGCATTCGTGTTCGCAGCGATCGTGATGTGGTTCGTGTTGGCGTGGCTACCGCCGACCGCATCAGCGGAGGATCGCGCTTTCGTCGTCGGTGTTGGTACCTATCAGAACCCGTCGTTCAACGATTTGCCTTTCGCGGTGAATGACATTTTGAAATTCAAAGAAGTACTGATCGAACGTGAATTTGAAGTTGATTCGCTGTACTACGACAATGAGAACCGTCCGACCATTAACGAGCAGCCTCTACGTCAACAGATTCTTGATCGTATTCAAGCCATGTTGCGGATTGCTTCGCCGGGTGACCGATTGATCATTGCGTTCGCGGGGCATGGGGTGAACATCAATGGAGACGCGTATTTGTGTCCCGTTGATGGTAATCTTCGTGACACGGAATCTCTGGTCGCTGTCGATCAGCTGTTCCACTGGATGAAGCAGTCGCGTGGTTTCGGAATCAAGCAATGCGCCGTGCAGCGTTCGTTGT
>JBCCJB010000159.1:0-8661 GCA_039028015.1 Planctomycetota bacterium | reverse complement strand
CGTGATGGAAGAGACGACGATCGACGGCTTTCTGGGCGTCTCGGTGGCTGTGTCTTTCACGCCCGGCGAGGCGTCAGAGCGATCAACCAGGCAACCCAATCAGTGGTTCTGGTGCCGGGTCAGCTGATAGCAACCGGGCGCGTCCAAAACCCATTGGTCACTCAACGCCCGATCCGAAGCTGAATCCAGTACCTGAAATGGATTTTGAACAGATCAGCGGGGGCAGCACGATGGTCGTGATTCGATTGGGGGCCAAGAGCTACAAGTTGAAGCGAACTCGCAGCGAGCGACTTGTGCTTCACAAGTAGTCGTTTCTCTTTTCCCTATCTCTTTTCGCTGATGGATCCATTGCAATGAGTGCTCCCATCACTGCAAGTCAACTTTATGCTGACTTGGAGTTTCACTTGTCCGGTGGCGACCTTGATGGATCGCTGGCTGTGCTCGATGAAATCTGCCGCCAATTCGAATCGCATGGCGGCGCGTGGGAGTTGCGAGGCCACTTGGAAGCCAGGGCGGGACGGCCCAATCTTTCAGTACGCTACTTTGAGCGTGCCAGCGAGCTATGCGAATTGGAGGCATGGTCCAGTCGAACGCTTGCCATTCAATATGTGGCCATTGGACGGGATGAGGTTGCCGCGGAGATTCTTCACGTGCTTGGTTTGTCAGGCCGACTTGAATCGCCACTGCTCAGGCGGGTGTCCCAGGACCTGGTGACGCTCGATCGTCTCGAGCTTGCTGTCGATATCGTTTGGCATGCGATTCAAATCAATGGCGACGATGCCGCTCTTTGGCACGAACTCGCCGCGATTCAATCACTGCTGGGGGAATCGCCCGATGTGTGTTTGCAGGCCGTCGAACGTGCGATCGAATTGGCACCCTCAAGCACCGAATTCCGCGTCAGCGCTGCAACCATGATGATTCGAATGGACGACGTGCAAGCGGCTTATGAGCTTGTTCGCGATGTGGTTGGCCCAGACGACGGACCCGCGAGCGTTGATCTCGACTGCCCATGCTGTTTGTGGCGACTGATTTGTATTTTCGAAAGCTTCAACGACTTCGCCCGAATGTCGGTTTGCTACGACCGCTTAAGTTTGCTGGAGTCCAAGCAGACGTTCTGGTGACGCTAGGTTTGCTCATTCCAAACCTGACATATCCCACACACGAATCGTGCCATCGCGACTGCAGGTTGCAATGCGACGCGAGGAAGGATCCAGCGCAATGTTGTGGACCGCGGATGAGTGTCCTCGCAACGTCGCCAAAGCCTTTCCAGTGGCAACATCCCACACGCGGGCGGCACCAAGTTGTTCTCCGGTGACCAAGTGCGATCCGTCGGCGCAAAACGAAACACCCCACACATCGCCATCACTACCGCGAAGCCGATTGACAAGCTGGCCATTGGCGACATTCCAAACGATCACATTCTTATTCCATCCAACGGTCGCCAGTGTTTGACCATTGTTTGCGAAGGTGACGTTATAAATCGGTCCCGTATGACCTTCGAGTTTCTGTCGGATTGCCAGCGACTGTGCGTCAAAGACACGCACCACTTTATCGCTTCCGCCGGTGGCGATCGATTTGCCATCAGCCGAAAACGCCACGCCAAGAATCGACCCCGATTGACCGGCCGACCGAATCTCTGAAGCGGAAGCCACATCGATGATCGTAATGATGCCGTTGCGACTACCTGCAACCAATTGCGTTCCATCGGGCGAAAATGCGATGCCTCGAACGGCACTTTGGGCATCGAATGTGTTGACCAGTTCAAAATCCGCTGCATCCCAAAACTTGACCAAGCCATCGTCACCGCAGGTTGCGATTAGCTCTCCATCGGGAGCGTGCTTGACCATCCAAACAATGCCGCGATGGGCGTTAAAGCTCCGGTCCAACTGCTGGTTTGTGGTATCCCACCAACGCACCGTTCCGTCTTCGATTGCGGCCAAGAGATGCTTTCCATCATCAGAAAAATCGATGCTCCACACCGTGCCAGGATTGTCCGGTAGCACGACCGACGGAAATGCGTCGCCCTGCACATCGCCAGAACGAAATGCGACGGTCAAAATGAACGCAAGCAGTGCCACGCAACCCGCGACCCACGCCCCAAGCACATACCGCCGCGTTTGACGCGAATAACTGCCGCTAATTTTTCCCGCATCCGACGCTGCAATAGCAGGCACCTGCATGGGCGAAACGCTGCCAAGCGACTGAGCCGTTGCTGCAAGCGCGCTGGCGACCAAGGCGGATGACTCAGGCCGATCCTCCGGTTTCTTGGCCATCAACGAAGCGATCAACTCAGAAAATGGCTTTGGGATCTGCGGATTGATCTGATGTGCTGGTGATGGGGTTTCATCCAGAATTCGCTTCATCACGCCCAACGCCGAGGGCGCGGCAAAGGGAGCGATGCCAGTCACCATTTCATACAGAACGGCCCCCAATGAAAACAAATCGCTGCGCTCATCCGCGACTTCGCCCAAGGTTTGCTCGGGCGACATGTACAGCGGTGTGCCCGTGACCATCCCCGTCTTGGTCAATTTGACATCATCGGCGGCACGAGCCAAACCCAAATCCGTCAACTTCACCCGATCGGTCTCCTCTTCCAACAGGATATTGGCTGGTTTCACATCCCTGTGAACCATGCCCTGTTTGTGAGCGGCCGAAAGTCCCGAAGCGATCTGCATGCCGATGCGAGCGGCTTCGCCTGGCGGCAAGGCATTACCCTCCGACAGACGGTCTTCAAGCGTCTCGCCCTCGATCAATTGCATCACCAAGAACGCCACCTGATCTTGATCGGCTTTGGCGACTTGATGCATTGCAACCACATGCTCGTGGTTAATTGCCGCCGCCGCACGTCCTTCACGGCAGAATCGCTGCCGAGCGATCTGGTTGTCTTGGTATTGAGGATTCAGCACCTTAATGGCAACCGGCCGTGCCAAATGCGTATCAAATGCCTCCAAGACGATCCCCATACCGCCTTGTCCGATCACACGAGCGATCTCGAAATGCTGCAACCTTCCCAGGTACGCGGGGTCGTCGGAAGGTTGCAAGAAGGGCAATCCATTGGGATACGATGACGAGCCTTGATGGGATACGTGCGAGCCATCCATTGGCTTACGATCCGTCGTCGCTTGGCTTCGCATGACCGATGATTCAGAGCCCACTGGCGCGATTGACTCGGTGACCGATTGATGATCGGCACTGCGGCTCAGACGTATTTGCTCAGCAATCTCCTCCTGAACGTCGGCAACCGCCGGCCAATAGGCACTCTCACTGGATGGCTGGTGTTGGTCGTGATTGGCAACGAGAGCTTCGATTGGGATTTCTCCCGTGGCGATTGTCTGCAGCGCTTCCTGACAGGACGCGCAACGATCCAGATGGGCTGTCCAACTCTGGTACGACGCCTCGTCAACCGAACCATCGATCAATGATCGCAGTTCGCTATCGGTCAAATGGTCTTGGACGGCCGTCATGTCAAAACCTCTTCAGCCAAGATTCGCTGCACTTGGTCTCGCAGTTTGGATGTGATCCGGCTGCGAGCAACATAAATGGCACCGGTACTCATGTTTAATTCTCGACCCACCTCGGCTGCGGATTGGCCATTGATAGCCGTGCGTTCAAAAGCGGCCCACGTCTTAGGCTCTGCTGATTCGCGAATCACTTGCATCGCCTGCATTGCGATCTGTCGCTGATGCTCGAGCTCCCATTGCTGGGTCCATTCATCACGAGGATCCTTTTGACGATTCAATCGTTCGTGATTCGCGGTGTCACCGCCACCTTGCTCGGTTCGCGCGTTCTTTTCCAAGAAGGTGTAGAGCTTGTTTCGCGTGATCGTAAACAACCAGGCACGAAAACCACCTTTGTCTTTTTGATAATCCAGCCTGGCAATTGAACTGCCAACGGCTCGCATCACGTCCTGAACCAAATCGGCCGCGTCGGCATCTTGCAACCCGCGTCCCCGCAGGAATCGGTACAACATCGGACCGTAATCACGGACAAACAGCGACCAAGCATCGGTATCATCCACATCACGAAGCCGCATAAGCAGCGAGGCTCGGGTGGGTGGTGATTCAGGCAAGCAAGGACCTCCACAATCAACGCTGACAACACGATCAACGCTGACAACACAATCAAGACGAATAATCAACGCGCACTGTAGTGTAGGCAGCACCCTGGTTGCATCCAACGCACTCGTGCATCGTCATCATGATCAACGTCGCTGTGACCCTCACCTCGATGTGGTGTCGCACGGCGGCCAACGAAACCCAAATTAAGCAACGAACATGAGAGCTTTCCAAGTCCAAACCGATGGTGGAATCGATGCGATCCAAATGGTTGAGACTCCCGAGCCGGAACCAAATCCGGGCGAAGTCAAAATTCGCATGCGCGCTGCCTCGCTCAATTATCGCGATCTTGGCATCGCGTCGGGTGGCTATTTTCGCAACGATCATCGACCCGTCGTGCCATTGTCTGACGGGGCGGGCGAGGTGGTGGCACTGGGAGACGGATGCACTCAGTGGAACGTGGGTGATCGAGTCAGTCCCATCTTTGTCCGCGACTGGATCGACGGTTCCGCCACCGACGCGGCCCTGACAACCTGTCTGGGCGGTGGTGTCGATGGTGTCTTGGCTGATTTTGTCACCTTGCCCGAGCACGCGATGGTCGCGATTCCAGAACAGATGAGCTTCGCGGAAGCCGCCACCGTACCGTGCGCTGCCGTTACGGCTTGGCACGCACTTTTCGAATCGGGGAATTTGCAACCTGGACAGACCGTGCTTTTGCTAGGCACGGGTGGCGTTTCGATCTTCGCGCTTCAATTCGCTAAGGCCGCGGGCGCTCACGTGATCATCACATCATCAAGTGATGCCAAAATCAAAACCGCGATCGCACATGGGGCAGATGAAGCCATCAATTATCGAGACCATCCCGAATGGTCAAAGCAGGTGAAACGTTTGACGGGTGGCCAGGGTGTCGATCACGTGGTGGAGGTCGGGGGGCCTGGGACATTGGAACAATCGCTTCGGTCCTGTCGGGTCGGAGGCTCGGCACATCTAATCGGTGTGCTCGATTCGCCGTCGGCAAAAATCTCGCCCATGCTCAGCGTTTTTAATCTACTGACCATCCGTGGCATTTATGTTGGCAGTCGTACCATGCATCGCCGGACACTCGCGGCGATGCAAACCAACCAAATTCGACCGCTGATTGATCGCACCTTTACCATCGATGATGCGATTGAGGCCTATCGGTATTTCGCATCGCAACAGCACGTCGGTAAGGTCGTGATCCAGTTGTGATTTCATTGTCACTGACAATGTGATTCTAAATGGACTCGGCCAGCGACACCGCTTGCTGCTTGGCATGCTCGATCGTTTCAGCCACATCATCGTGTGACGCGAGGGTTGGATTAACCAGGATGTGGTGAATATCGACAAAACCAAAAAAGCCGAGCATTTGCTCGACATAAGTTTTTTGATGATCCATCGCTGACGCATCACCCTCATAGCTGCCGCCTCGTGCCGAAATCACGACAGCCGGTTTTCCCGTCACCAATCCGCTGTACCCCGATGCGGGATCAAAAGAAAATGTTTGCCCAGGCTGCGCGATCACATCGAAATAATGCTTGAGCTTGTAGGGAACACCAAAGTTCCACATCGGCACGCTGAACACATACTTGTCTGCATCCTTAAACGCATCACACACGTCGACAACGGCTTGCCACGCACGAGATTGCTGATCATCAAATGATTCGCCATGCAGAACTTGGTACTTGGCATCAATGGTGTAGCCATCAAATTCAGGTAACGCCGCCGACCACAAATCAAGCGTGGCAATTTCATCGTCAGGATGAAACGACCGATAGGCATCCAGAAATGAATTTGCAACTTCGATCGATTTGGATCGGTCCTTTCGAGGCGATGATTCGATGTAGAGCAATCGGGACATGATTAATCCGTTTGAGTAAAAGAGAAATGAAAGTGGCTGGACTCTTCAAGCAAGGCGATTCCGCTTACGCCAGATCAAACAGCAAGACATCACTGTCCTGACTTGCAAAAACGTGCAGGTCGGTAGCCCGACTTGAAGCGACCGCGTCACCGGCTGCCAACGGTGTGCCATTGACTCGGACGGAACCGGTCGCGACTTGCAACCACGCGTGACGAGAACGCTCCAGCGTGTAGTGCAACGACTGTGACGCATCGAGCTTCGTCGCAAAGATCTTCGCGTCCTGGTGAATCCCCACCGACGCGTTGGTTGGATCGGGACCAGCAATCAACTTCCAGGTATTGCGTTTCTCATCCTGCCGCACCAAACGATCGCTGTACCGGGGTCGAACGCCGCGAAGCGACGGCTCAATCCAGATTTGCAGGAAGTGATTGCGATTCGTCGTCGACGGATTGAATTCGCTGTGCGTGATGCCAGTTCCAGCAGACATCATTTGGATATCGTCGGGTGTGATGATGGCACCCTGCCCGGTGCTATCCCGATGCTGCAACGACCCATCGAGTACATACGAAATGATTTCCATGTCCCGATGCGGATGCGTCGGGAAACCCCGTCCCGCAGCGATCTTGTCATCGTTGATCACTCTTAGACTGCGAAATCCCATGTGTCGCTGGTCGTAATAGCCACCAAACGAGAACGAATGGTAACTCTGCAACCAACCCAGATCAGTGTGTCCTCGTTGAGCGGCTTGTCTGATCAGCAGATTACGGTCTTCGTCTTTGGACTGGCTATCATCGGGTGATGGGTCCTGTTCTGTTGAACGCAGCTCGGAAGCGTCGCTGCTGGTGATCCCTGAACCGGCCGCAACATGAATCAAACCAGCGGCGGTGACTGAGAGCATGTTTCGTCGTGATGGTGTCATTGCTTGTTCTCCTAAATCAGAAATATTTCGCTGGCGAAGTGCCAACGATGAGTAGTACTGGGCTCGAGAATTAACCTTACATGTAAAATAAATAATTGTGGTTTTGCGTTTTGTCTTCGTAGTGACACCACGGTCGACTTACAGACCTGGCCCGGCGACTGCCGCGTTTCGAATCGCTTGCAACGTTCCAACCATTTGACGCAGGTCGGATGGATCGACGCCCGTTAGAAGCGTTTCATGAATGCTCAAAATAGGCTGGTCGAGCCTGCTGAGTAGCTCGAGTCCGGCAGCTTCGATCGAGACATGAAACACACGACGATCGGATGCTGACTGCGTCTTGTCGGCCAAACCATCGGCAACCAACTGGTCGACAACGCGTGTGACGGCGGGTGCGACTTGAATCATGCGTTCGGCAATCTCCGATACGGGCATCGGAGCACCCTCGCCGCGAAGGATTCGAAGCACGTTGTATTGCGTCGGCGTTAACCCGTAATCGCGAAGCAACCGCGCGATGCGATTGGTCAGCAAGTCGCTGGTGCGCATGATCGCAAGCGTCGCCTCCTGTTGTGGCGAGTCGAACGGTCGGCGTTTCTTGAGCTCAGCTTGGAGCGTTTTTCCCATAACAATCTCTCACGCAGACATTTTACATGTAATATATTCGGCTGTCAAGCTGGATCTCTTGAAACCAACTCAGCCTTGAGGCTAACTCAGCGCGGGTCTTAGCGATTGACCACGACCGACCGGTCGCGGGTCTCTTCGAATGACTTGTCGGGATCGTGATGCCGATTTGTCTGGGGGACCGATGCCCCCATCGCTTCGATCCAATCTCGCAAGTCCTCCCGCATGGCTCGGGCTCGATCCGGTTGGACGTCGGACAGGTCGACGGTTTCGCCAAGATCATCTTTCAAGTTGAACAATTCGACCTTCTCGCCCCGGCGGTACCGATATTCGGAATCAAACCGATCTCCGAAAAACCAAATGAGCTTGTAATCGCCAGTCCGAATCGCCGCGCACGGCGTGCTGGCCCATCGCAAGTCATACAGTGGCATGTACCAATACAGTGATCGATCGAATCGCTGATCGGTCGTGAGCAAGGGTATGAGATTGCGACCATCGAGTAACGGCGAGATTGATCCGCCCGCAGCCGATGTCAACGTCGCTGCCCAATCAACGACATGGACCGGCGTTGAAATAATCCGTCCAGGCTTGATTTGCTTGGGCCATCGAACAAGGCATGGCACTCGAATGCCGCCTTCATAAACACTGCCCTTCCCCTCACGAAGTGGTGCGTTGTCAAACCCAAAATCTTTGATCTGCAACGGGTGTTGCTCGCTGAGGATCGCTTGGCTTGACGTGGGAACTTCAAACCGATGATCGACACCGCCGTTGTCCGACAAGAAAACGACAATGGTGTTCTCGCTTAATTTCAACTCCTCCAGAGTCGCTAACAATCGACCGATTGAATGATCAAGATGCTCAACGCACGCGAGATAGGTCGCATTGTGTAGGCCACGCTCGGGCGCACCGGCCTGCAAATATCGTTCAACAAGATGCGACGGCGCCGAAATCTTGCCGTGCAACGTGTGATGCGAAAGGTAATAGAACCACGGCTCATCTCGATTTGCCCTGATGAAATCGATGGCGTGATCCGTCAGGTGCGTCACCCATTTGTCGCCCTCGTTCTGACTTCCGGGACCTGGGGGTGCCACCGCGTCGAATCCAAACGCATCACCCGATGACGCATTGAGATGCGTGTAATGACCATGATGATTCGTGGTCAGATGCCACTTACCAGCCATCCCCGTTGT
>JBCCJB010000158.1:0-8700 GCA_039028015.1 Planctomycetota bacterium | reverse complement strand
CACTGAAGTCGCCATATTGTTTGCTCAATCCCTCGCATGACACCATCGCGCGAACCTGCTCCGCGAAATCGCTGTCACAAGACTCGGCACCCTCAATCAAAGCACGCTCGTCAACCGTTGAGTCGCTTTCGGAAATGCAGTCAGACACAACGGATACGTTCAATCTGGGCTCGCAAGCGGGTGGTGACTCAAAAGTGAACGGGTTACTTTGAATCGTTGAAATTGATGTAGGAAAGGGCTGGAAATCGCATGATTGTTCATTTCTGTCAACCAACTTCCGATCGCACCATTGTTCATTTCGACTATTCCATCGAAGCGTGATTCGACCAACGTATGAGCAAAACCGCAACGAATCCATCGAGTTCCACCGAATCGGAAATGCTTCTTCCTCAGGGGCTCGCGTTCGCTGGGGTGGCGTGCGGCATCAAGGCCAGTGGGAAACGTGATCTGGCGTTGATTGTTGCGGATCGGCCCTGCGTGGCTGTGTGCGTCACAACGACAAATCAGATTGTCGCCGCACCCGTTGAGATTTGTCGCAAGCACAGCCCAACCGATGCATTCCGTGCAGTGATCATCAACAGTGGCAATGCGAATGCGTGCACCGGCGATGTCGGGATGCGAGATGCCCGAACAATGTGCGAAATCATCGCTGCCCGTGTCGGCTGTGATGTGGGCGATGTGTTGGTCATGAGCACGGGCATCATCGGAGAGACGTTGCCGATGGACGCCATTGAAGGTGGTATTGAAACGGCATTTGCGTCGCTCGATCCTTCACCGGCTTCATTCATTGATACCGCTGATGCGATTTGCACGACGGATCAATTTCGAAAGGTGGCCACGCGCTCGGTCACGATTGGAAATGAGACCTATAGCGTCGCTGCGATGGCGAAAGGCGCGGGAATGATCGCGCCCAACATGGCCACGATGTTAGCCGTGATCATGGTCGACGCTCCCCTGTCAACCGAGTCCGCTGCAGCGTTGCTTCGACGATCCGTCGACACCACTTTCAACCGCGTTAGCGTCGATGGTCATACTAGCACCAATGACACGGTTGCACTGATCAGTACGGGCAGTCCTAACGAGCAACTCGATGATGCTGGAATTGAAACGCTCGGCGACGTGATCACAGACTTAAGCCTTCAGCTTTCCAAAATGTTGGTTGCAGATGGCGAAGGAGCCGGACGATTTTTTGAAGTATGCGTCAACGGAGCTCAAAGCATCGCTGACGCGGAGACGATTGCGCGTGTCGTCGGTGCCAGCCCATTGGTGAAGACAGCCATCTTCGGTGGCGATCCCAATTGGGGACGCATCGTTTCAGCCGCCGGTTACGCTGGACCGGCACTCGCGATCGATCAGCTGACGCTCAAGATCGATGGTGTGGTGACTTATTTGCAGGGCCAGCCTGTCGACTTTGACTCCGAAGCGGTCAGCTCGAAAATGAAAGCCGCCGATGAGGTTCGACTTGAATTGACCGTTGGTGACGGTCCGGGCGTTGCATCTTGCTGGGCCAGCGATTTGAGCGAGGAATATGTTCGGTTTAATTCGCTCTACACCACCTAGGGACGTATGAATCAGCTGCCCGGAATGGCGACGATTCGTCCTGAAGAAGTCTTTCGCCCGTCGCGGATCATTTCGGGCGGGCAAACCGGTGTTGATCGCGGTGCTCTGGACGCCGCCGTTGAATGTTCGATTCCGCATGGCGGTTACTGTCCGGCAGGCCGTTTGGCCGAGGACGGATCGATTCCGGCCGAGTATCAGCTCTGGGAATTGGGATCGCGTCAATATTCCGAACGGACCGAGCGTAATTTGGCTGAGTCCGACGCCACGTTAATCATCTACATCAATCGTTTGTCGGGAGGGACCGCGTTGACCCGCCGATTGTGTCGCGAACATGACAAACCGGTTTTGGCCGTTCGGTTGTCTTCGACAGTCTTGCGTTCCAAAGGCTTCAAAGTTGACACGGTTCATGTGCATCAGATTGTTCATTGGCTCTCTGATGTTAAACCGAAAACGCTAAACGTCGCGGGGCCGCGTGAGAGCAATCACCCTGGGATCGCGTTGATCACGCAGCGGCTCCTGTGTCAGGTTTGGCAAACGTCATGACTGCTTCGGAAACACTTCTTTCGGTGCGTGCCGTCGCTTTTGACGATTGGCGAATATCAGCCCGGCGATTGCTGATTAATGGACGGTCGCCCGAAACGATTCATTGGATTGATGATCGCAGCAGTGACGATCAACGACAACAAGGCCTGTTCGACGATGATGCAGCGCCCGCATCGTTAGCTGACGATGAGACTGCCGCCGCATCGTCTCCATTTCGAGTTCCCAAGCCCTTCATTGAGCTCGCACGTCGCGTGGCGTGTCACCGATCGCCGCGGCGTTGGGAATTGCTCTATCGATTGCTCTGGCGGATGACGGGTGGTGATCGCAAATTGCTGTCGAACCTAACAGATCCCGATGTTCGACTTGCGGGTGACTTCGAAAAAGCAATTCGTCGCGACGTGCACAAGATGAAAGCTTTTGTCCGCTTTCGCAAAGTTGTTGATGAACTGGGCGAGCATTTCATCGCTTGGCATCGTCCCGATCATCACATTGTGGAATTGGCGGCCCCCTTTTTTACACGCCGATTCGATGTGATGCGTTGGACGATCATGACACCCGGGCAGTCGGCATTTTGGGATGGCTCGAATCTGTCTTTTGGGGATGGGCTGCCACGATCTGAAGCTCCCAAAGACGACGAACTTGAGTCGCTGTGGAAGACCTATTACGCCCACATATTCAATCCGGCTCGAATCAAGTTGCAGGCGATGCGAGCGGAGATGCCCAAGAAGCACTGGGCGACGATGCCGGAAACGCAGTTGATCGATGACATGTTGCGAGACGCCCCGCAACGCGTTGAAACGATGATTCGACACGCGGAAGGTGGCGTCACGGCCAAGCCATTCATCCCGGAAGTTTCGGCCGGAAATTCGGATTTGAATCAATCGTCCGAATCGGGCACTTCGTTGGAAATCAGCGAAGCGCCGCGCAGCAAATCTGCCTGTCGCATCGAAGAGCTTCGACAAGCCGCAGCGGCTTGTCAGGGTTGCTCGCTCCATGAACCGGCAACGCAAACGGTTTTTGGACGTGGCAACCCGGCTGCAACCTTAGTGCTTATCGGTGAACAACCAGGTGACCAGGAGGATTTAGCCGGCCAACCATTTGTCGGTCCGGCGGGTCAAGTGCTACGCGAGGTTTTGGACGAGGTCGATTTGGACCCCGATGATCTTTATGTCACCAACGCCGTGAAGCACTTCAAATTCAAGCCCACAAGCAAACGCCGATTGCATGTCAAACCGGCCGCACGTGAGATTGCGGCGTGCCGACCTTGGCTGGAATCCGAAATCGAAGCCATTCGACCTCCGATGGTGGTGTGCCTCGGAGCCACGGCCGCGAATGTGGTTTTCGGACCGGCATTTCGCATCACAAAGCAGCGTGGCGAAGTCATGAAAACGGATTTTGCCCGTTGGTCGATGGCGACTTACCACCCTTCCGCTCTGTTGCGGGTGCCCGAACAAAACGCGCGCGATCGCATGCGGGGTCTATTTGCTTCGGATCTTCGAACAGCTGCCGATCATCTCCGGATGCTGCAGCAGCACTAAGAGGCTATTCGAAAGCACATGAGCCGAACGCGATGGCGTCGGGCAGCATTCAATACACAAAGCGAAATTGAGTTCGGAGGCTTTCGATAACCGCTCAAAGTTGGTTTCTATGGAGTCAGGATAGCCTCCAAGGAACGGCTATTCTTCGTTCGGTTCGAATAAGTCGTCGCTAGTAGGCACTTTGGGATCCTCGGGCGCCCGTTTGCGAAGTTTTCGCTGGAGCGATCGGCGATGAATCCCCAGTCGACGAGCGGCCTCGGATATGTTCCCACCACAATCGGACAACACACGGTGGATGTGTTCCCATTCATTTCGTGCCAACGACGGAGCCGGAAATGCCAATCCACCTTCGGGTACCGTCGGCTGATCACCTCGCAAGAACGCCGACAAGATGTCATCGGCATCGGCGGGTTTACTCAAGAAATTCACCGCACCCGATCGCACCGCATCGATTGATGCTGGAATGCTGCCAAACCCCGACAACATCATCACGCGGCAATCGGATTTGATCGCGAGCAATTTCCGCAGCAACTCAAGCCCATTTTTGCCGGGCATACGCAAATCCAAAACGGCCAGATCGGTTGGATGCGTCGAGAAAACCGCGACAGCTTCGTCGTAATTCCCAGCGGTAACGACGCGAAAGCCGCGACTCTGCATCGCCATCGCGAGTCGATCTCGCAGCACAGCCGTATCGTCGGCCAGCAAAATACTCTCCGCATTGAGATCCGCTGCGGTGTAGATCGTGTCCGGAGGAGTCGCCTCGAGAGAGGGTGCACGTGAATTTAATGTCATAAATCTATCGAGTGAGATTGGAACGGGAGTCCAGCGTCAAATCCGCGACCAGTTTGCGTCGGCCGCCAAGTCTAAGGCGTTCTCGGCAACGTGACGATGGCCGTCGTTCCTTGATGCGGCTGACTTTCAAAGCGTAGTGAGCCGCCCAATCGCGTGATCACATTTCGCGTGAGAAACAATCCTAGTCCGATACCGCGACCAGGTTCTTTCGTCGTAAAAAATGGATCCCCCGCTCGATCCAAGACATCGTCCGACATGCCTTCGCCTGAATCGATGATCCGCAGCGTAACGCAGTCTTCAGCTACCGAAGCATGAACGGAGACATTTTCGTGAGGTTCACTGGCATCTAGCGCATTGTGGATCAGATTGCGAATCGATTGGGCGACCGCCTCGGCCGGCAGATACAAGCCTTGAGATTCCCAAGGAGCCGCATCCCCGGAATCATTCGCATCGTTCGCAATATCAACACGGTGTGGGTCACGAATGCCCTCCAGCGTCGTATCAATCAAATCGCCCAGCGTGGTTTGGTTCCACTGATCCGCTGCAGCGTCACCGACGGCGCTACGCATTCGCGACAAAATCTGCCGACACATCATCAATTGACCGTCAATCAGCTTCAAATCATCGTCGATCGACTTGGGTTTTTCGATTCCGTCGAGGTGGCGAGACAACTCGCGGCATGCGATGTCGATCGCCGTTAAGGGCGTCGCTAATTCATGAGCCGCCCCCGCCGCCAATGTGGTCAAACCTTCCAATCGTCGCGTGGCGTCGTTTTCAGACTGCGTGCGCCGGAGATCTTCTTCACGACGTCGCAACTGCCCGGCCGTCCGAGTCACAAAATAAGTCACGACGGCGGCACATGCGGCGAAGGCAAACCACAAACCGAGTTCACGCAACTCGAACATGCCTGTTGAAATGAGCGACTTCTCCGACGGTTGTACCGTTAAACCAGCGACTTCACGGGCGTCGATCAATAGTCCGCCGTATCCCAGCACAGCAAACGCGGACAACGCCCACACTGCCTGAACATGCAACATGACGCCGCCGACGGCGAGATTGACGAAATAGAAGAAACTGAATGGGTTATCGACACCACCTGTCAGATGCAGCATCGCGGTTAAGATCACCAATTCGAATGCCATCAGAACGAAGGCGACTCGGTGCAAACGATCCGCATCAGTGCCACGACGTTGTGAAATACGATACAGCCATCCGCCATACAAAAAGTTGGTTAGCGCCGTTAATCCCACAAGCAACAACAAAGCGATAATCGGCAGCGATGTCGTGGTGATCGATTGAGCGATCAAAATGGTGACCAACTGGCCCACCACCGCGAACGTCCGCAGCTGCAATAGCCACGTCGATGATCCGAATCTTGCGGGTGCGATGAATGCCATGCGGGGATCTTAGCGGTCGACCTACGTGACTGCGAGCCACGACATGAGCGCCCAATGGCTGACTCAGTCCCGACGATGGCAGTTATCTGTGCAGGGGAACTTGGTTGGCTACCATTGCACAATTGCAATGCAGGCAAGCGGCATGAACGCCGACTGCGATTGGTTTTCGACGGCACGCAATGAAAGTGAACAGTCCGAATGGTCTCCGCAGATATTTTGGCACTGAACGTGGACCAACTGAATGATGATTGGGAATGGATGCTGCGAGCCCTGGCAGATGTGTTGCGGCGTGGCGGCGATGACATACTCGCCGATTTGCTTCCCGTACCCGGCATCAAGCTCGACACAGAAAACGCACCAACCGATTCGGTGCGACTGACGCAAGCGTATTCGATCGCATTTCAGTTGCTTGGGATGGCCGAGCAAACGTCCGCAGCCGATTTTCGCGACGCAATCGAGTCCGATGCTGGTATGGCGGGACTGCCCGCGATGTGGGCGACCAGCCTGATGCAGCTTCAGGATTTGGGGCTGACGTCAAAACAGATCGCTGAAGCGTTGCCCAATATCAACGTTGAATTGGTACTCACCGCCCATCCAACCGAAGCGAAACGCGCGACGGTATTGGCGCATCATCGACGTATCTTTGAACGGTTTCGGCAGCGTCATCGCCAAGACATCCCACCATGGCAGAAGGATGACAACGAGCGAGCAATGACAGCCGTGCTGAACATACTCTGGCGCACCGGCGAGATTTACCTCGACAAGCCTGATTTGCAATCCGAGCGTCGCAACGTGATGGATTACTTGACGCAAGTCTTTCCAAAAACGCTTCAGCCGCTCGACGGCCGATTGAGACAGGCGTGGCGAGAAGCAGGATTAGATCCCGACGACATTGCCGATCCGTTGGCGATGCCCAAATTAACGTTTGGAACGTGGGTGGGCGGCGATCGAGACGGACACCCCTTGGTGACGCCCGACGTGACCGCCGAGACCCTGTCGCAACTGCGAAATGGTGCCGTCACGTTGCTCCAAAAAGAACTAACCAATCTCGCCCGATTGCTCTCGCTTTCGGCTTATTGGCTTCCGCCTCGCAATGAATTCTTGACACGCATTGCCAGCATTGCCGAATCGCTGGGCGATGCTGGCAAGAAGGCGATGGCGCGCAATCCGAATGAACCTTGGCGTCAATTCATCAATCTGATGATGTCGCGATTGCCGTCGTCGTCGCAGTCGGCAAGCGAGTCGTCTGATTCAGCAACACTGACTTCCACGTGTTACGGAAATTCATGTGAGTTGATCGACGACTTACGGCATTTGCACAAATCGCTTACCGCCGTTGGGATGAACGACACGGCCGATCTGGCTGTTGCTCCACTAATGCGGATGGTGCAAACGTTTCAGTTTCATTTGGCCGTTCTGGATATTCGCCAAAACAGTGCGATGCACGATATCGCGATCGAGCAACTAATGGCCGTGGCCGGTTTCGATGATCACGCGTTTGCAAGTTGGCCGGAGTCGAAACGGTTGGCATTTTTGGAATCGGAACTTTCAAACTCACGACCGTTCATTCATATCGATGATTTTCCCGGGCCCGAGGCCGAAGCCGTGCTGGGTGCGCTGCGTGTCGTCAAACGTCATGCGGATGCCCACGGCTACGCCGGGCTGGGTGCCCTGATTGTCAGCATGACGCGGAGCACGTCTGACCTTCTGGCGGTTTATCTATTGGCCCGAGAAGTTGGCTTGCTTCAAAGAAGCGAATCAGTATTGATTTGCCCACTGCCCGTGGTCCCGTTGTTTGAAACAATCGATGATCTCAAAGCGTCGCCTGCGATCTATGACGGGTTCCTCAAGCACCCGATCACCAAGTCATCATTGTCGGCAATTGCTGCCCGCCGCGATATTTCCAGCGACTCGGGCCAACCCGATGCGGTCGGTCAAATCATGATCGGCTACAGCGACAGCAACAAAGACGGTGGCATTCTTGCCAGCCTGGTCGGGTTGAGGCACGCTCAGCGCGAATTGACGGCTGTCGGACTTTCGCATGATGTTCGAGTGCGGTTCTTCCACGGTCGTGGTGGCACGATTAGTCGAGGTGCTGGTCCCACCCACCGTTTCATTCGAAGTCTTCCCGACGGCACCATCGCGGGCGACATGCGGCTGACAGAGCAGGGTGAGACAATTGCCCAAAAGTACGCTCATCAAGCAACAGCGATCTACAACTTGGAACTCTTTCTTGCCGGCGTCACTCGGAAATCGCTTTACGATCAAACGTCGGACGCGAGCGAGCATCGGCTCGAACCCACGCTGGTCAAACTGGCTGGTTGGGCACGCGAGACCTATCACGAACTACTGCATCGCGACGGTTTTGTTGCATTTTTTCGATCTGCAACACCCATCGACGCGATCGAACAAAGCCGAATTGGTTCGCGTCCGTCGCGACGCACGGGGACTCAAACGCTGGATGACTTGAGGGCGATTCCATGGGTTTTTTCGTGGAGCCAAGCACGTTGCTATCTTTCGGGCTGGTATGGCGTGGGCTCGGCACTTGAGAAATTGCAACGAGAATCGAACGACGAATTCGCCGACGTGATCGCGACGCTTCGTGATTGGGCGCCACTGCATTATTTGATCAGCAATGTCGCCACCAGCGTTGCCGCCGTCGACATGGATGTGATGAAGCAATACGCCGCGCTGGTCGATGATGCCGCATTGCGTGACACGTTTATGAATGCCATTGAAAGCGAGTGGAATCGGGCTCGATTGATGATCGAGACTGTCTATGGAGGCCCGCTCGAATCACAACGACCCAACGTGCAACGAATGATTGCACTTCGTCACGACGGACTACGTCTGTTGCATCGTCAGCAGAT